>CAXYUL010000138.1:0-5610 GCA_964292095.1 uncultured Bacteroidales bacterium
ACCAATATAGATAAGTCTACTATGGCTAAAGCTTTATATTCTAATGCATTGCATTTATTTCCACCAACTGAATCTACTTGGGTACCTACAGCACTAACGTCATCTGCTGTTACAAAGGACGGTCTGCCAGAGATATTGGAGAAAATAGAAGAGTATTTTAAGCTTGTTAAGGGTAATGGATACTACGAACATAGGCGTAGAGAACAAGCAAAATTTTGGATGTACGAGAGTATAAACGAATCGCTTAAAAATAATTTCTACGAGAACCAGCAAATAGAAGATGCCCTTAAAGAATACGAATCAAAGGTACTAGATGGTAGTATGGAATCATTCATTGCTGCTGGAGAGTTATTAGAACTATATAAAAAAATAAGCTAAATAGATGGAACAATTTTTAGATCTCATTATTCATATACTAAAAAATAGCATATTAATAACAGGTTTGGTATTAATAATGATGCTAATGATTGAGTATTTTAATATTCACACTCATGGCAAGTGGCTATATAAATTACAGGGGTCTAAATTTAAGCAAGTTATTGTTGCATCTATTTTGGGAATGGTTCCTGGCTGCATTGGTGGCTTTGCCGCTGTTTCTCTATATACACATAGGCTAATAAGTTTTGGAGCACTCATAGCTATGATGATAGTGTCGTCTGGAGACGAGGCATTTATTATTATGGCTATGATTCCAAAAACTGCTATTATTTTATTTGCACTTTTACTAGCTATTGGAATTGGCTCTGGCTTATTAATAGACTACGTATTTAACAAAAAGAACAATGCAAATAAATATTGCTCTAACAATATAGAGTTTCACACAGATAGTCCAAATTGCGATACTCCGTCTATTTTTAAAGCAGCCTCATATAGGGCTATGTTACATCCCTCTAAACAGAGAATTGTTGTTCTAGTTGGTATAGCATTGTTTATATCTTCTGTAATTTTTGGAATATTAGAATGTGGAGGGCACGATCATCAAGGCCAAAGTACAGAACTTTGCACATCTTGTTGCGATCATAATCATAGTTGCGAGCCAACAATAGTTAATCATAGTTGCGAGCAAGAGCCACAAGCTACTAAGTTTATGAATATAAACATATTAAACGAAAGATGGATAAATATTCTTTTTTCTATTATAAGTATAATTACTATCTTTTTTACTGCCACTGCTAAAGAGCATTTTATTAAAGAGCATATTTGGGATCACATAATAAAAAAACATCTCTTGTCAATTTTTTTATGGACCTTTGGTACATTAATGATATGTCAGATAGGAATGCAGTACATTAATATAGAAGAATGGATAAACGGGAATTTATTACTAGTTCTTATACTTGCAATACTAATAGGAATAATTCCAGAATCGGGTCCACATATTATTTTTATAACACTTTTTGCCCAAGGGAGCATACCTTTTTACATATTACTGGTAAACTCTATAGTGCAAGACGGACACAGCACATTACCTCTACTTGCTCACAACAAAATTGACTTCTTAAAAGCAAAACTAATAAATGTTGTTATAGGAAGTATCATAGGCTTTACATGCTATTTTCTTTTATAAAAACTTTAAACTTCAAACTAAACATAAACTTAAATATGAACAAAACTCACAATGCAAGACTTAAACTTATTAAGCTAATTGCTTTAAGTTTAATTATCTCATTTAATTTAAATGCCCAAACTAATGCAAAAAGTACTAAATTAGCACAAAAGCAAGAATGGGCAATTGCACTACACGGTGGAGCTGGTAGTAAATCTAAACCAAAAGCAGATGGCAGTATTCCCAAGGTTAAAATATCGCCAGAAAAAGAAGCTGCTTATAAAGAACATTTAACAAAAGCACTTAACATTGGTAAAGATATTTTAAAGGACGGAGGCTCCTCTCTAGAAGCTACTCAAGCTGTTGTTGTTTACTTAGAAAACTGTCCTTTATTTAATGCTGGGCACGGAGCAGTTGCTACTTCAGATGGTATACACGAACTAGATGCTGCAATAATGGATGGAAAAACCCTTAAAGCTGGTGCTGTAGCTGGTATTAAAGATGTAAAAAATCCCATTCTCCTAGCTGCACAAGTAATGCAAAATTCGCCTCATGTGTTTCTAATTGGAGAAGGGGCATCTCATTTTGCTAAAGAAATGGGGCTAGAAATGGTTGAGAATTCTTATTTTTCTACTCCCGACAGGTTAAAACAATACAATAAATACAAAGTTGACAGTATTCAAGGCAAACCTATGGGAACCGTTGGCTGTGTTGCTCTAGACAAAGATGGTAATTTAGCTGCAGCTACCTCTACAGGAGGAATGTCTGGCAAAAAATGGGGAAGAGTTGGCGATGTCCCAATAATTGGAGCTGGCACATACGCTAATAACTCACAGGTGGCTATTTCTGGCACTGGTCATGGAGAAATTTGGATAAGAAGAGTAGTTGCCTACGATATTTTTGCTCTCATGGAATATAAAAATATGTCATTAGAGGATGCTGCCAAAGAAGTTATTTGGAATAAAGTAGACAAAATGCCCGATTCATCTGGAGGCGGAGTCATTTGCGTAGATAAAAATGGCAATCTAGCTCTAGAATTTAATACTGGCTTAATGCACAGAGCCTGGGCTACTTCTTCTGGCGACACTGGAGTTGCAGTAGTTAGAGAATAATCCTTTTGCAAAAGTTAATCTTCCTTAAATAATTAATCTTCCCGACAAATTATCTTTTCTTTTAATTTGTCGGGAAGATTATTATTATGTTATTTGTTCTTCTTAGAGAACCGCTAGTGCTATTTTTTTAGGAAGCAGGTTTTTAGCACAATACTACTTCCCTCTATTTTACAATCTACCTCTTGTGGATCTTCTGTTAATCTTATACTTTTAACTTTTGTGCCACGTTTAATAACCATAGATGAACCTCTTACCTTAAGATCCTTTATAACAGTTACAGCATCTCCGTCTAATAGCTCAGCGCCATTACTATCTTTAGCAATAGATGAAGTAGAGCTATCGCTAGAAGCAGATTTAGTAAATTCGTGTGTACAGTCTGGGCAAACATATAAAGAGCCATCAAAATAAGTATTTTCACCATTACAATTAGGACAAATTGGATATTCGTTCATTCGTTATTATTTAATTTATTAATAATTTATTAGTAGTTTATTCAAATAAAAAGGCGGCTATTAAACCGTCTTTATAATTTTTAAACTTTGCATTAATTTCTGCGCAAAATCTTTTGCAAAGATAGAGCTTTTTCTTTATAATACAAAACAGTAAAAATATCTAATAATGTATATAAGCCTATAAATATGTAGTTTAAGGTGGTTTCGTGAGCAAAACTATAGCATTTTGCTTACGAGATATGGCAAAAGACAGTTTCGTAAGCAGAAACATAGCTTTTTGCTTACGAAATAGTTCTATAACAAAATACAAGATACGGTATTCAATAAAAAATCCCAAAAGTTACACAACACTTTTGGGATTTGCTTTACTTTTTAGCTAAGCTATTTTATTTTCTATCTGTAACTATAATTAGTTTAGCCATTCATAGAAATTAGAAACTCGTCGTTGTTCATGGTTTTTTCCATTCTGCCTTTTATAGATTCCATAGCCTCTAGGCTGTTCATATCGGCTAGAAAGTTACGAAGAAGCCAAATTCTATTCATATCCTCTGGTTTATAAAGTAAGTCATCGCGTCTGGTAGAACTTAAGGTTACATCTACTGCTGGGAAAATACGTTTATTAGACAATTTTCTATCTAATTGTAACTCCATATTGCCGGTACCTTTAAACTCCTCAAAAATAACCTCATCCATTTTAGAACCTGTATCGGTTAAGGCTGTAGCTAAGATGGTTAGGGAACCGCCGTTCTCAACATTCCTAGCTGCTCCAAAGAAACGTTTTGGTTTATGTAAGGCATTGGCATCTACTCCTCCACTTAATACTTTTCCCGACGCAGGCTGAACTGTATTAAATGCTCTAGCTAATCTAGTGATAGAATCTAGCAGGATAACTACATCATGACCACACTCTACCATTCTTTTTGCTTTTTCTAAAACTATATTCGCTACTTTTACGTGTCTTTCTGCTGGCTCATCAAAAGTAGAGGCAACAACCTCTGCTTTTACACTACGTGCCATATCTGTTACCTCCTCTGGGCGTTCATCTATTAAAAGGACAATCATATAAACCTCTGGATGATTATCTGCAATGGCATTAGCTATCTCTTTTAGTAACATTGTCTTACCAGTCTTAGGCTGAGCTACTATTAATCCACGTTGACCCTTACCTATGGGGGTAAATAAATCTACTATTCTGCAAGACATATTATTATGTCCTTTTGCTGTAAGCTCAAACTTCTCGTTAGGAAATAATGGGGTAAGAAAATCGAAAGGAACTCTATCTCTAATAAACTCTGGGCTTCTTCCATTAATTTGATTTACCTTTACAAGAGGGAAATATTTATCTCCTTCTCTAGGAGGACGTATTTCTCCGTCTAATGTATCTCCCGTTTTTAAGCCAAATAATTTAATTTGAGATTGAGAAACATAAATATCATCGGGAGAATTTAAGTAATTATAATCAGACGATCTTAAGAAGCCATAACCATCTGGCATTATTTCTAAAACTCCACAAGCCTCTACAATACCCTCAAACTCAATTTTTGGCTGAACTGGCTTTTTATCATTTTTCTTTGTAGACTCTAGACCTTGATTATCAACACGTGCAGCATTATTTGAATCGCTTTTTATTGTTTCGCTAGTTTCTACTATAGTTGTTTGTTCTATATTATCAACTACACTAGCACTTATTTGCTCATCTACAATTTCCGCTACAGAATCCACTGGCATTTTTTCTTCTACCTTAGTTTCTTGTTTAGTTATTCTTTTTCTAGATTTATTCTTTTTAGAGTCGTTTTGATTAGCTTTAGGCTCGTTTACCTTATTTGTAACATTATCAGGTGCTATTACAGTAAGATCATTCCCTTTATCTGATAGTGTATCTGCTGCTAAAATTATCTCTTTACTAATACGTTCAACATCATTTTGGTCATAAACCTTTTTATTATCTCTTTGTTGATTTTGCTCTCTAGATTGTGGTTGTTGAGCTGCTTGCTGAGTTTGCTGCTGAGTAGCTTTTTGCTCATCTTGCTTGTTTTGCTGTTGCTGAGCTATAGCAACTTGCTGAACTTTTTGAGTTTGTTGATTCTTTGGGGCTTGTTGTTGATCTTGATTCTGTTGAGTTTGCTTTACTTGCTGTACGGTCTTAGCTTGTTGCTGTGGCTTTTTAGCTTGTTGTTGTGGCTCTGCAGCAACTTGTTCGCCCAATTGCCTATCAGGGTCTTTTACAACCTTTTTAGAACTAGCTGCATTTTTCTTAGCCAATTCTTTTTTTTCTTCAGAATCACTAACTTTACTTACTGGCAACTCTTTTTTCTGCTCATTTTGAGTTTTTGTCTGTTGGTTTTTTTGCTGAGCCACAATTCTAACTCTTGGTTTTTTTTGTATTGGGACCCCAATACCCTGTATTGCTTGCTCGTCCAAAATCTTATATACCAAATCATCCTTTTCAAAGGATTTAGGTTTAGAAATTTTTAATTTTTCTGCAATAGCATAAAGTTCT
>CAXYUL010000139.1:0-5560 GCA_964292095.1 uncultured Bacteroidales bacterium
AATAGCATAAAGTTCTTCTAAACTTTTACTGCTCAATTCTATAATATCGTACATTCAATTTAAATAAATTGGGGAAATGATTTACCTTAGAACGACACCCTGAATAGGTATCAAGTGACAAAGGTATAATTATCTTTGGTAAAAACAAAAAAAAGGTTAAAAGTTTTACCCCTAACCTCTTTATTTATATAACTTATACTAAAAAATAGATAATTATTTAACAGCTATTACATCTATTTCTACAAGAGCTGCCTTTGGTAAAGCGGCAACTTGATATGCAACTCTAGCTGGATAAGGTTCATTAAAATATAATGCATAAACCTCATTAAGTGCTGCAAAATTAGCCATATCAGACAAGTAAACATTAGTTTTCACAACATCTGAGAAAGAATAGCCACCTTCTTCTAATACATATTTAAGATTAGTAAACACTTGGTGCAATTGCTCTTTAATTCCGCCCGGTACAAACTCTCCAGTTTTTGCATCTATTGGTAATTGTCCCGATACATAAATAGTTCTATCAGCTATAACTGCTTGACTGTAAGTTCCTACTGCTTTAGGAGCCAATGGGCTCGCTACAATTTTTTTCATAACTTTCTTCTTTTATATTTATAAAAATTTATACTAAAATATTTTATTTATCCCAATAACTTGCATTTTTCTTAAATTGAAGCAAATCGGCTAGTGCAGATGCCTTTGCATTTATTCTAAAGCTCCAACTCTGATATTGCCCCATAGGAACCCAAGAAAACGAGATAGCAAAACAGTGTAAGTCATATGTTGCACTCAATTGAGTTGTTGTAAGTTTCAGCTTTGTTAAATCTACACCAGAATTAATAGAAAAATTCAACTGACTAGAAAGTTTCATCTGTGCAGAAATACCAAGAGTAACATTATGAGTATGCTGTGTTTGCAATCTTTCGTTTGCATATTGGTAGTTCCTACTATAGGCATAGTTAAAGTTCATATTAACAGACCATGGAACATTAGGATCCATATAATACACCCAACCGCCAGGTATATACTCACCTGTAACAGGGTGATAATAAATCCTCTGATAAGCTAATTCTTCTTTTTTTCCTTTTAAATTGCTTCCAGTTTCTCCACTATTATTAGAAGAATTTGTATTTGAAGAATTATTTTTATTTGCACCCTCAACACTATAATTGCTTCCTAATCTAGCCTTTCCCTCTCCAGAAAACGCATAAGAAAAAGATACACTTGCATTAGTCATTCTAGCTAATTTAAAGCCTCCTTCTTGTACTATATTATATGTTTTAATTCTTTTTCCATATTGGTCTACAGCATAAGGGTCAAAGCTAGCATTTGCATTTAAACCTAATTTACCAAAAATTGTAGTTGACATACTTACCTGAATGTTAGATAAATTCATAGAGTCTGCCATAAAATTATAAGACCCCCCAATAGATAACTGATCTATTAATTTTAGTTTTGTAACACCTTTTCCTGTAGTATCTTTAAGGTCTCTAACTTTTGCCTCAATATTATTTCCTATAGAAAAATTCATACTTGCAGATTGTCCTCTACCTGGAGGCGTATTCATTTGCCCATCATACCTATTATACACTTCGTTATGCTGAATTCCATTTATATCAACGTAACTCAAAGTCCTGTAACCATTTGCCGCTGTTCCCATTTCTGGTTGATAAGAGAATCCAATAGAAGGCGTAACCATATGCCTAATTGCCTCTACTTTTCTTTTTTTACCAAAATTAAATACCCCATATAACCTAGTATTCATAGACAAACCTGCAGAAAAATTTTGTGACAGTCCAAAAGTACTAAATGGGTCTGAATACTCTTCTACTACCTTCTGCTTTTTCTCATCAAATGATTTTTTAACATCAGAAAAATACCAGTTCATACCATAAGAAATTGAGGGCGCAACTTGAATATACTTAGCCAAAGAAAAACTAGGCAACTGTATACTAAAATTATGACGCATACCATTTTTCATCTTCTTAAAGAAATCGGGCTGATTAACTTCTGACGATTTAAAACTAATCCTATTCTCAAAGGTAGTGTTATAATTAAAGGCAAATTTCTCATAAAATTTCTCCTTCCCTACAGCTTCTTTTCTCTTAAATGGGTAGATTCTATTTACTGTAAAGGTAAGGTTAGGTAAGGTAACAGAATAAGAGCTATCTCTAGAGCTCTGACTATGTAAAGCATTAACTGTTAAACTAAATGGAGAACCAGCCCAAACTTTACCATAAGATATAGATGATGAAATCTGGTTCTGTAAACTCTGGTTTATATCCATATTGTTATTATACTTATTGTTTGATGGACTAGAGAAATTAACTGATGCCCTAAATGAAGTTCCAGGCCTAGCTTTCGAATCCTGTGTATGAGACCAGTTTACAGAAAAGTTAGTAGTTTGGAAATAATCTGGCGAGCCCTTTTCTCCAGATCTATCATCTTGATATGTTATAGATAAATTACCATTGTATTTATATCTTGCATTATACCTAGAGTTTAACTGCAATCCCCACGAACCTCTAGAATATAAATCGCCAGTTGCAGCCAAATCAAAGTGATCTCCAAAAACAAAATAATATCCCAACCCTCTTAAGAAAAAGCCCCTATTAGTCTCTTCTCCATATGATGGAATAAGAATTCCACTACTTCTATTCCCAAATTTAGGAACAAATCCAAAGGGTAGAGCAAAGGGAGTTGGAACGTCCTCAATAACCACAAATGCTGGTCCAAACACTGTCTTTTGACCACCATCTGCATCATTAATTACTTTTGCTGCCGTCATCTTCATATAAAAATGTGGATGCTCCAAATCGCAAGTAGTATATTTTCCTTTAGAAATATTAATAGAATTGTCGGGAAGTTTCTTTAAAAATTGACCATGCAAGTAGCCCTCACCCTCTTGAGTAATCATATTTTTAATTTTAGCTTTACGTGAGCCAAAATTATAGTAAACGCTTTCCATCTCGTAGGTAGAATTTCCCTCCTTCATTACGGGTTTACCTATAATTACTCCACTTGTGTCGGGAAGACCCTTAGCAAATACTGTTTTTGAATCCATATCATAGGCCATATAATCTGCCTTCATTTCTAGATTATCATATTTAACCGTTACATCACCGTAGTAGTAAGTTAACTTTTTTCCATTAGAAAAATCTTCTACAATAGAATCCCTTGCATTAGAAAAAACTGGAAATTTTATAGAACTCTTATTAACTAATGTATCATTTACATGCAGGCTATCGTGCGCATGAGATAGAGAATCTTGTAGAGATTTTATTTTTAGACTATCTTTTGAAAGAGAATCTAAAGAAAATCCTGGCTTAATATCTTTTTTCTTAGCCTCTTTAATTTTTAGTGTATCTAAAAGAATTAGCTTTTGCTTAAGGCTATCTTCTTGTTTATTAGCCCTTAAGCTAGCAAGATTTAACCTGCTACTTCCATATACACTAAAGAAACAGCAACAGGCTGTGCCAATAATGAGAAGTATTTTAAATTTGCTCTTTAGAGTCATGAAATATGTAGCTTTTGAATTATGTTGTGCTTATTAATTATTATTTAGTATTTTTGCAAGGCGCAAATTTAATATTTTTTTGCAACATATATGCCATTAAAAAATTTTATCATAATTATAATCTCATCATTTTTATGTTTGGGAATTTCTATCTTGCCAGCAAAAGGGCAAGATATCGCTGGCCTATCAAGCATTAAGTGTGTTGTGATAGACCCTGGTCATGGAGGAAAGCATCCTGGTGCAATTAGTAAAGATAGAAAGCTACAAGAAAAAGAAATAACTTTATCTGTTGCTCTACAACTTGGAGAACTTATACAAAAGAAATATCCTAAAATAAAAGTTATTTACACAAGAACTACAGATAAATACGTAGATTTAAATGTTAGAGCAGAAATTGCTAATAAGAATAAAGCAGATTTGTTCATTTCTATTCACGTAAACTCAACTGTATCTACAATAGCCTCTGGAACTGAAACTTTTGTAATGGGTACATCTAAAAGTAAAGAAAACTTTGAGGTTTGTAAAACAGAAAACTCTGTAATTACTGTAGAAGATAATTATCAATCTAAATATGAAGGCTTTGATCCATCTTCACCAGAATCATATATCATATTTTCTCTTTTACAAAATACTCATATAGAGCAAAGCCTAATTTTAGCCTCACACGTACAAAATCATTTTTCTAAAGGCCCAATATATGTAAATAGGGGTGTAAAACAAGGAGGGCTACTAGTATTGTGGAAAACAACAATGCCGTCTATTCTTACAGAAATAGGATTTATATCAAACCCAAAAGATAAAGCTATAATTTCTAACCCATTATATAGAAGTCAAATAGCCGAAAAGCTTTTTTTAGCATTTGAGGACTACAAAAACAACTTTGAACAAGGTACTAGCAATTTTGTTAGTGTAAATACAAGCCCAAATAATAACTACGAAAACATAGAACAAAACAGCACAGGCATAGAACTAGAAAAAAATAAAAACGAAGCAATAGAACAAGAAAGTCAAATACAGAAAACACAAAATGAGCAAAAGTCTGAGATAGTAGAATCATCTGATGATAATATTTTTACAATTCAAATTATGAGTGTAGCTAAAAAATTAAAAAGCAACTCTAGCGAATTTAAAGGACTAAAAAATATTAAATTTGCAAAATTTGGTAATCTATACAAATATTACATAGGAGAATTTAAAGAAAAACAAGACTCTAAGCAAGAATTAAAAAGGGTTAAAAACCTTATTCCAGGAGCATTTGTAACTAATATAAACAAAAGTCAATTAGATAAATTATTTTAAAATGGGAAAATTTACCTTTAACAAAACACAAAATTTAGGAATATTCGTAATCTTAACAATAATAGGGATATTTGTTGTTATAAATTTTCTACGAGGTCAAGATATTTTTAACGGAAGAACTAAATACAATGCCATATTTAACAATGTAGAAGGACTAACAGCAACTGCTCCTGTATATATAAGAGGACTAAAAGTTGGAAGCATAGAAAGCATTAAATACGATAACACAAAAGACAATTTTGTAGTTAAATTATCTATAAAGTCAGACTATGCAATTCCCAATAACTCAGAAGCCGAATTATACAGTGCAGATATTTTAGGAGGCAAATCAATTAGAATAAACTTGGGCAACTCAAACATTCACGCAAAAAACAATGATACTATTATTAGTAATATTGTTCCCGACATGATTACAATGTTAACAACAGAAATAGGTCCACTAAAAGAGCAAATTACTGTGGTTCTTAACAACATGAACACAACCCTAACAAATCTTAATCAAGTACTAGACTCTAATGCAAAAAAAGACATAGCACAGTCTCTTGATAACCTTAAAAAGACTATGGCCAATGCAAATAGACTAAGTGCAAACTTAAGCGAAGCCAGTCCACAAATTAAAACAATTGTTAACAATTTAGCAGAATTATCACAAGCACTAAAAGACAATAAACAATCTATTACTTCGTCGCTTTCTAACCTAGAGAATTTTACACAAGAGCTATCTGAATCTAAAATTAAAGAAACAAT
>CAXYUL010000140.1:0-5468 GCA_964292095.1 uncultured Bacteroidales bacterium
TTTGAGCATCCTATTACAAAGAAACATATTTTTGCAGAGAGTGAGTTGCCAAGCCTTATGAGTATGCTTATGGATAAGTGGAGAAAGTATGTGAGTGCTAAATAATGTGTATATTTGGTTCTGTTTTATTTTTTTTAGTGTATATTTGCCATAAATAGAAATAATATGGCAACAATTAGAATTACCAAGGAATTTAGGTTTGAGGGCGCTCATGCTCTTGTAAATTATGACGGATTATGCAGGCACATTCATGGCCATTCGTATATATTATATGTTACTGTTAAGGGCGAACCTATTACAGATAGAGAGTCTACAAAAAGCGGTATGATTATAGATTTTAAAGATCTAAAATCTATTGTAAATACTAACATTATAAATAAGTTTGATCATGCTCTTGTGTTGAGATCTGATGCTAAGTTGGCAGAAGAAATATGTGCAGAGTATGAGAATGTTATTTTGGTAGAGTTTCAGCCTACTTGCGAGAATATGATAGTTTATTTTGCTCAAAAAATAAAGGAGAATTTGCCAAGCGCAGTGCAATTGCATAGCTTAAGACTATATGAGACAGCAACTTCTTACGTAGAATGGTTTGCAGAAGATGAATAAAATTTTTTTAGTGGATGGCCATTCGCAAATATTTAGAATGTATTATGCGTTTCTTAGACGGCCAATGATTAATTCTAAAGGTGTAGATACATCAATCTTATTTGGCTTTACAAAAATGTTGATAGAATTGCTTATAAAAGAGAGGCCAAGCCACTTAGCAGTGGCATTTGATCCTCCGGCAAAAACATTTAGACATGAGGCCTATAGCCAGTATAAAGCAAATAGAAGCGCAACTCCAGAACTTGTTAAATCTGCTTTGGAACCGCTAATAAAAATCTTAGATGCTCTAAATATCCCTGTTGTTATGATGCCTGGTTATGAGGCCGATGATGTAATTGGCTCTATGGCAAAACAATGGGAAGGGAAAGATAATAAAATTTTTATGCTTACTCCCGACAAAGATTATGGACAGTTGGTTTCTGAGAATGTGAAGGTGTATAAGTTTGGCAAAACAGGAGAGGAGAATCAAATAATTGGAGTAGAGGATTTGTGTGCACACTATGGTATTAAGGATCCAAAGCAAGTAATTGATATTCTTACAATTTGGGGAGATAGCTCTGATAATATTCCAGGAGTAAAGGGAATAGGGGAAGTAGGTGCAAAAAAATTAGTAGGAGCCTATGGATCTGTTGATGGAATAATAGAAAATATAGATAAGTTACCTGCAAAGCAACAAGAGGCAATTAGGCAGGCAATGGACTATATTCAAATGAGTAGGTTTTTGGTTACAATTAAAACTGATATAAACTTACCTCTAAAACTAGAAGATTTAAGTTGTGGCCTTCCTAATGCCGAAAAGTTAAATGAGGTATTTAATGAATATGAATTTTCTTCTCTAAAGAAACTTATGGACCAGGGTGGCTTGTTAGGCAATTTAGATATTAGTGAGCCAGAAACATTAAATTTAGAAGAAAAATCTAAGCTTAATTTGCTTACTAAAACTACTGAGTTATCTGTATCTGAACTTTATGATTTGGCAAAAGCAGAGGGAGAGGTTGCACTAGAAGTTTCTTCAAATATAGAAAACCCTAATGAGAGTATTGTACTTGTAAGTAGTAAAGAAGCTTATGCTGTTAGATCTAATAATTATGACGATCTTAAATTAATTTTAGAGGATAAAGATATTGCAAAAATTGCATATAATACTAAGGAGTATATTAAGTTTTTTAAAGATAATAGTATATCTTTAAAAGGTAGTTTATATGATATTGAGATAATGCACTATGTTATAAATCCCGAAAGAAGTCATAAAGATGAAATATTATTTAAAACATATTTAAATATTGATTGGAATTTTATTTTATCTTGTAGAGATAATGATGATGATTTTGTTAAAGAAGACAGTAGAGTGGTAGATTTATTTTCTCTTGTAGATGATAGTAGTGTAAGTTCTTCAAATAATAATAAATCGGCAGAGTGTTTAGCTAAAGAATTAGCAATTCATGCCAAGTTACTTATTAGTTTAAAGGATAAAATATTAGAAGAACTAGAGCAAACAAAACAGGCAGAGCTCTATCTAACAATAGAAGAGCCTCTGATATCTGTACTTGCAGATATGGAATATACTGGTGTAAAGATAGATGTAGAGCACCTAAAGGCTACAAGTATAGAGCTTACAAAAGAGCTTAATATTATAGAGAAAGAAGCAATAGAAATGGCTGGTGTGCCGGGACTTAATCTTTCGTCTACTAAGCAAGTTGGTATTTTGTTGTTTGAAACTCTAAACTTAAATCCAAAGGCTAAAAAGAGCTCTAAGGGTAATTACTCTACAGATGAGGAAACATTAAGGGAAATGTCTAGTATTCATCCTATTATAGATAAAATACTAGAGTATAGAGCTATAAAGAAGCTACTTTCTACATATATAGATAACTTCCCATTGCTCATTTCTAGTAAAACAGGAAAGATTCATACTACTTTTAATCAGGCCTTAACTGCAACAGGACGCTTGAGTTCTAATAATCCAAATTTGCAAAATATACCAATTAGAACAGAGCGAGGAAAAGAGATAAGAAAGGCTTTTATACCATCAAACGCAGATGGCTTTATTGTGTCTGCAGATTATTCTCAAATAGAATTAAGGCTAATGGCACATTTAAGTGCCGATCCTCATTTGGTAGATGCTTTTAATAAAAATAAAGATATTCATACAGCAACAGCGGCAAAGGTTTTTAACATAGAAGAAGATCTAGTAACTAAGGAGCAGAGGTCTAGGGCTAAAGTAGCAAATTTTGGAATAATATATGGCATATCTTCATTTGGCCTTTCGCAACGCTTAGCTATGAGCAGAACTGCTTCTAAAGAGCTTATAGAAGAATACTTTAAAAGTTATCCTCAGGTAAAAGAATACATGAACAATATGATAGAAAAGGGGAAGACTTTAGGTTATGTAGAAACTATCTATGGGCGTAAACGTTTTCTTCCCGATATAAATTCTAAAAACTCAATAGTTAGGAGTTTTAACGAAAGGAATGCAATTAATGCCCCATTGCAAGGCAGTGCAGCTGATATTATTAAATTAGCAATGGTAAATATATTTAAAACAATACAAGCAAGGGGCCTAAAGAGTAAAATGATTCTACAGGTTCACGATGAGTTAGTATTTGATACTATTGCTTCAGAGTTAGAAGATATTAAAACAGTAGTAAAGCAAGAAATGGAAAATGTTATTAAGTTAAAAGTTCCATTACTTGCAGAGTGTGGTTTTGGGCTTAATTGGTTGGAGGCTCATTAAATGTTTTATTAATAATATGGATAAGAAAGACTTAAATATACTTTCAGATAAACTTTTAATAGAAATGGCAATTTCTGGTAGCGATGAGGCTTATTTTGTTTTGCATACGAGGTATTATTTAGGTTTAACATTATTTATTTCGGAGTTTTTAGATACATGTAAAATAGAAGCTAATGAGTTTGCAGAGCAACCGCAAGATATTGCACAAGAAGCTTTATATAAAGCATTTATGCATTTGTCTAGCTATGATATTAATTATGAATTTTCTACATGGCTGTACAATATAGCAAAGAATTGTGCTATAGATTATACCAGAAAGAGAAGACTAAATTTAGAAAGAGGTTCTTTATACCAATCTCAGTACGAGTTAGATAAAAATTCGCCAGAAGAGAAACTCATAAGCAGCCAAAGCTATTGCTCTATATTATCTAAGATTAATCAACTAGATACTATATATAGAGAGGTTGCTCAGATGAGATTTATAAAAGAATATGCTTACGAAGAAATTTCTGAAAAATTAGATATTCCACTAAGTACAGTAAAAACTAGGATAAAAAGGGCAAAGTCTATGTTAAAAGAACTTTGCAAATAAAAAGATTTATGGAAGAAATTATTTTTAAATATTTTACAGAGCTTGATAATAAGCAAAAAGAGCAAATAATAAATTTATTTCCTTTATACAAAGAGTGGAATGATAAAATAAATGTAATTAGTAGAAAAGATATAGAGAATTTATATTTACATCATGTTTTACATTCATTAGCTATTGCAAAATTTATAAAAAGTACTGATATTAAGCTAGATAATAAGACTAAGATTTTAGACTTAGGAACGGGTGGGGGATTTCCTGGTATTCCTTTGGCCATATTTTTTAAAGATATTAGTTTTACGCTAGTAGATTCTATTGGAAAAAAAGTGAAAGTTGCACAAGAAATAGTTAATGCATTAAATCTAACAAATGTTGTTTGTGTAAATGCTAGGGCAGAAAATATTAACGATAATTTTAATTATGTAGTATCAAGAGCCGTTACCGATTTGCAAAATTTTATACCATGGGTAAAAAATAAATATACAAATGGAATAATCTACCTAAAAGGTGGAGATGTTGTAGAAGAAGTAAATAACGCCTTAAGTAAGAATAACATATCTGTGAACAAACTACTTATAAAAGAAATTTCTGATTGGTTTACAGAAGATTTTTTTATTAATAAGTATGTTATATATGTCAGAAAATAAGGATATTAGCTCTATGCTGTTAATAATAATTTTCTTTAATATTTAAAATATTTTGGTATTTTAAATTAATTAACTTACTTTTGCACTCCCAATTAGAAAATTATAAAATTGTCATAATATGAAACGCACATTTCAACCATCAGAGCGCAAACGTAGAAATAAACACGGATTTCGTGAGCGCATGTCTACACCAAACGGACGTCGTGTATTGGCTGCACGCAGAAAAAGGGGCAGAAAAAAATTAACAGTATCGTCTGAGGATAGATATTAAGAATATTAGCTAATTTTTATATTTAGCTAAATAAAAAATGAGAGAGTAAGCATGTTTAATTTGTTTACTCTCTCATTTTTATGCGTACGCCCAACATGAGCGTAATCTCATGTGTATAAGTCCATACCTATCTATATTAGTGTGAATTGCCTAGCCAATAGCAATGATGTTAATAGCGGTATAGAATCAAAATTAAGTTGGCGGCAAAAGTCTTACCTTACTAGCTGAAATCAGATATAAGGCTAAAGTGTGAGTGTAAGTTTGCTAAATCCATTTTAGCTCTTCTATGCGTTTGGCAGAAGAGACGAACCATCAAGGTAGAGCATAAAAGCCCTATTTTGCTAGCTGTTAATAATAACAACCAAGCACACCCTACAAAATTTTTGGGTTTTGTAGGGTGTGCTGTTATAAGATAATTGCATTTCACTTTTGGCTAATATTGCAAGCTGTGTAAACTGCCTAGGCAATTCTGCCAGACACATAATAGCCCCTTTTTGGGCTTGGCAACAACTCTGAAGCATCTGCCAAACACATTTTGGCCCTGTTTTGTGTCTGGCAGCTATGTTATGAACTGCGACCATTTTTTTGGACAGATTTATAAATATTTTTCTAGGTAATGCA
>CAXYUL010000141.1:0-5425 GCA_964292095.1 uncultured Bacteroidales bacterium
AACTTTCCTTCCTTGCATTAAAATTTTGCCTTCACATATAAGTGTATCAACAAACGATGAATTTGCCGAATATACCAAATTGGCTAAAAAATTAATGTTTGGAACAAAAGCATAATTATTTATATCAATAAGTTGTATGTCTGCTAAACACCCCTCTTTTATTTGCCCAGTGTTAAGTCTTAGACTTAGAGCCCCATTTAATGTTATCATTTTTATTAGCTCTTCTAAAGGTAAAGCAGACGGATCTTCTCTCCATGCCTTTTGTAATAATGAACTGGTTTTGGCTGCCTCTAACATATCTAAATTATTAGAAGAAGCCGCACCATCTGTACCTATACACACTGTAATATTTGCATCCTTAAGTTCTTGATATTTAAACCTATATCCACTAGCTAATTTTAAATTAGAATTTATATTATGTATAATCTTCACATTTGCTTTAGAGAGAATCTCTATATCCTCATCAGAGAGCCATACCCCGTGAGCAGCTAAAACATGAGGTCCTAATACTCCCAAACTATCTAAATAAGCAGTTGGACTTAAATTATGCTTTTCTAAACATTCTAAATTTTCTTGTTCTGTTTCAGATAAATGTATGTGTAATAGCAAATTATGTTGTTTTACAAAATTAGATGTCCACTTTATGAGATCTTCATCTACAGTATATATAGAATGTATAGAAACAGCAAAAGTGTTTAATTTTCCCCATGCCTTAGATTTGTTATACATCTGCTCACATTCTTGCTTCTGCTCTTCTGACTTATCTGCATCAAACATATTTAGCATTACATAAGATTGTACCGACCTCAAGCCCATTTCTTCAACTGCCTTAACAGAAGAATCTAGCATCCAATACTGATCATTAAAAGTAGTAGTTCCAGTTTTAATCATCTCTAAACATGCCAACTTTGTTCCCCAATAAATTAGTTCTGGATTCAGTTTTTTTTCTACCTTCCATATTGCATCTAACCAATTTAATAATTTATCATCTTCTCTAATTCCTTTCATTAAATTCATCGCAGAATGAGTATGCATATTAATAAATCCTGGCATAGCAGCTTTTTTACTTGCATCAATTACTCTATCCACTACAACTTTTTTTGCGAACTCAGAATCCTTCCATCGTCCTTCCTCTTCTAAGAAACAAATTTTACTTATAATATTACCTTCTATAAAAATATCAGCTATTTTTTCGTTTAATAGTACGTTCTCTATTAATAATGTATTCTTTTCCATATTTAAAAATTTAACAAATGTACAATTCTTTTTTAATAGATTACAAATATTTTGCCTTTACATACTATCTTTGCAATAAATAAAAAGATATAATTATGAGATTTCTATGGCTAGATATTAATGCCTCATATTCGCATAGTTCATTAGCTTTACCTGCTCTTCATGCACAATTATCAGAAGAAATAAAAGCAAAAACAGAATGGGAAGTAGTTAGCGGAACAATTAAAACAACAAACAACGAGATAATAAACAAATGCCTAAAATTTAAACCAAATTACATTTTTGCTACAGGCTGGCTATTTAATATCAATAAATTATTAGAAATTTTATCTAGGTTAAATTCGTTAATAAACTTAAATGGTATTTATTTGGGAGGTCCACAATTTTTAGGAGATAATGAATCATTCTTAATATCTAATAAGTATATAAGTGCAGTATTTAAGGGTGAGGGAGAAGAAATGTTTTCACAATTTATTGAGAAACTAAACTCCAATACAGATCATTGGCAGCAAATACAAGGCTTTGAGTATATTAAAGACGGGAAATATATTAAAAGCAAAATTATAAAAGTAAGTAATTTTTCGTCTCTTAATCCTCCCGACAAATCTGCTTTCTTTAACTGGAATAAAGCATTTGTGCAAATAGAAACATCGAGAGGATGTTTTAATGAGTGTAAATTCTGCGTAAGTGGAATAGAAAAGGATATAATACAAAATGTAAGTATAGAACAACTTAGAACAAGTATTAATCTTATTTTGAGTAAAGGGATAAAAGAGGTAAGGATACTAGACAGAACTTTTAATGCATCAAGTACAAGAGCTATAGAACTTCTTAATTTATTTGAGGAGTTTGCTGGTAAAATCCAATTCCATATAGAAGTGCACCCTGCATTTTTAAGCAAAGAATTTAAAGAAGTGATAAGCAAGCTACCATCGGGGCTACTACATATAGAGGTTGGCATTCAAAGTCTTAGAGAAGAAGTAATTAAATTGTCGGGGAGAAAAGGAAAATGTTCATTAGCATTAGATGGCCTAAATTTTCTCTTAAGTTTAAGAAAATTTGTTGTTCATGCAGATTTAATAGCAGGATTACCTAAATATACTTTTTTACAGCTTGTAGAAGATAGCTTAACCTTAATTAATACTAGAGTTGGAGAGATTCAATTAGAATTACTTAAATTACTACCAGGTACAATATTTACAAAAAAAGCAGATTGCTATGGAATAAAATACTCCCCTATTCCACCGTACGAAGTACTGCAAACAAATGACATTTCATTTGCCCAACTAGAAGATGCAATGATTTTATCTAAAGCGCTGGATTATTGGTATAACGATAGTTCTTGGAGAAGCGTATTTGTAAATGTATTTAAATCTAGCAATATTTTACTACAGTTTATATACTTTTTAAAAGGAAAAGGATTTTATGAACAAGTTTTAAGCTATCAATCTAAGTCTTTATTACTTTACGAATTCTGCAATAATTACTCTAAAGAAAATATAGAATTATTTAATATTCAATGGATTAAAAATGGATTATCGCTAAAAATGAAGCCTGCAGAAAATTTAAAAATGTGGAGCCCAAAAAGTGAATTTGCACATCCATTTATTGGAGTAGCATATAAAGACCTAGCCACCATAGATTCTAAAATATATTATATAGTAAGTAAAGAGTCTACATTTTGGTTTTTGTTCAACCCTCATGTACTTAGAAACGGCCCAGCTGCCCAATATGTAGATATAAATAAGTAATATTTATTACAATATTTACTGGTTTTTGTTATATAATTTTAGATATTTAAAATAATTATTAATTAAATTCTTAATTTTAGATACATTTTATTACTTTTGCACAAAATAAAGAATAAAGAATTTTTTTACACTTATGATTACAAAAGAGTTAATTTCACCAAATAGTATAGTGGTTGTTGGTGGTTCAAACGACACTACAAAACCAGGTGGCAATGCACTAAGCAACTTAATTCAAACTAAGTATAAAGGTGATTTATATGTTGTTAATCCAAAAACAGATAATGTTTTAGGCCAAAAGACCTTTAAAACTGTAAATGAATTACCAAACGTAGATTGTGCAATTTTAGCTATTCCGGCTAAACTTTGTGTTGCAGCAGTTGAAGAATTATGCGCTAAAAAGGCATGTAAAGCTGTTATTATTTTTTCTGCTGGGTTCCACGAGGATGGACCAGAAGGAGCGGCTATTGAAAAAGAAATAGTAGACATTGTTAATAAATATGGTGCATCTTTAATAGGCCCTAATTGTATTGGCGTTATAAGTCCAAATTATGCTGGAGTATTTACACGTCCTATTTCTAATCTTTCTAAAGATGGAATAGATATTATATCTGGTTCTGGGGCAACTGTTGTGTTTATTATGGAAGCTGCAGTGCAAAATGGAATTAACTTTGCCCATGTATTTTCGGTAGGAAATAGCGCTCAAATTGGAGTGGAGGATGCTCTTAAGTACTTAGATGAAACTTATGTTCCAGGAGAAAGTTCTAAGGTAAAACTTCTTTATATAGAAAGTATTAACAATCCTAGTATGCTACTTAAACATGCTAGATCTCTTATTTCTAAAGGTGCACGAATAGCAGCAATTAAGGCTGGCTATAGCGAGGCTGGAAGTAGGGCTGCTTCTTCTCATACAGGAGCGCTTGCATCTCCAGATAAAGCTGTTTCTGCTTTACTAAGAAAAGCTGGTATAATTAGAGTATATAGTAGAAGTGAGCTTGTTAACATGGCGGCTGTACTACAATATCCTAAGGCTAAAGGTAAAAAAATTGCTATTGTAACCCATGCAGGTGGGCCAGCAGTTATGCTTACCGACGTACTAAATTCAAATGGAATAGAAATACCTAAAATTGATGGGCCAAAAGCTGATGAGCTATTAGAAAAATTGTTTCCTGGCTCGTCAGTTACAAATCCAATAGACTTTTTAGCAACAGGAACAGCTGAGCAATTGGCTCATATCTTGGATGCTTGTAATAATGATTTTGATGTAGACGCAATAGCTGTTATTTTTGGAAGTCCTGGACTTACAGATGTCTCTGATGTTTACAGAGTATTATTAGAAAAAATTAAAACTTCTAAAAAGCCAATCTATCCTATATTACCTTCTGTTGTTAATGCTAAAGATGCAATAGAAATGTACCAACAAATGGGAGGCGTTTCTTTTAGCGACGAGGTTGCCTTTGGTAAAGCCTTTATAGAATCTATACATGTTAACGAACCGGAGCCAGAGATAGAATTACCCGCTGTTGACATTAAACTTATTAGAAATATTATTGATGGCTCAAAAGATGGCTATATGCTTCCAGAACAAGTTCAATTACTTTTAGATGCCTCTGGAATAAACAGAGCAAAAGAAGCTGTAGTTAATTCTGTAGACCAAGCCTTAGAAAAGGTAAGAGAAATAGGTTATCCTATTGTAATGAAAGTTATAGGCCCTATACATAAGACAGATGTTGGTGGTGTTGTGCTAAATGTTGCTGACGATAATACTCTAAAAGTTGAGTTTAATAGAATGATGGAAATTAAAGACACAACTGCTATTTTATTACAGCCAATGTTAAAAGGTACAGAGGTCTTTATTGGAGCTAAAAGAGAAAATAAATTTGGACACTTAATAATGTGTGGACTTGGTGGTATATTTATTGAGGCATTAAAAGATGTTAACTCAGCTTTATCCCCAGTATCAAAGAAAGAAGCTGCACACATGATAGAAACTTTAAAAGGATATAAAATTATTAAGGGTACTCGTGGAGTAGAAGGTGTAAATGAAACCGTTTTTAATGAGATGGTTAGAAGGGTTTCTGCTCTTTGCTCTGTAGCTCCAGAGATAGCTGAGATGGACTTAAATCCTTTACTTGGAAACAGCAAAACAGTTACAGCAGTTGACGCTAGAATACGAATTGAAAAATAAAGAAGAGTTCTTTTAATGACAATTCATAATGCAATATTAATATTTATTAACAAACTATAAATTTTATTCAATCTTTGTTTAATGTTTAAAAGATTTTTTTATAATTTTGCAACAAAGTTCAAGCAACAATCTCCCACTGTACAAGGCTTTATTGTTTTGGCAATAATTCTATTAATAGGAATTGTTATAAGGTGGGGCTACATTATGGAAGAAATTGGACGTGGTTTTAGGTTTTTTAACAGATAACATGCTT
>CAXYUL010000142.1:0-5363 GCA_964292095.1 uncultured Bacteroidales bacterium
AGTCTATCTGTTCCACTTGTAACCAAGCCTTTTTTTAATGAATCGGGAAATATATGAGAGGAGGCCCTTTTTCCTAGGGCATATGTAGAAACAGTATATGAGCAAATAAAGGCAGATTTAGAAAATGCGCTATTACTTCTTAATGATAACAACTATAACCAAGGTAATAATAGAGCAAATGCTTTAGCTGTTAAAGCTTTTATGCAGAGGGTATATTTATATCTAGAAGATTGGGATAATGTAATAAAAATGGGTAATGATATTATTACTAATAACAAAATTACATTATATGAAGGAAAATATACAGATATTTTTTCTAAGGGAACTGAAAGTATTTGGCAGCTGGGTTTTAGCCTAAATGAAAACTTATTATCTCTTTCGCTACATTCAACTTATGGTACGCAGGACAATGGAAAAAGAGATGAACAAGGTTATGGAGATGGAACAGGAGCTGGAGATGCTCATTTGTCGCTTACTCAAGACTTTATAGATTTAATAGATTTTAATAATGATACAAGAGCCAGTGCTCTAAGAAAAGTGCATTATTATGGTCAAAATCTTTGGTGGACAACAAAATTTAATAGTTGGGGAGGAAGTTTTGGACTAGACAATATTCCTCTTATTAGAAACTCTGAGGTGTATTTAAATCTTGCTGAGGCTTATGCTCATAAGCAGAATGTAGAAATGGCAAGACAAACAATAGATTTATTTAGGAGTAAAAGAGGTTTAAAAGCCACTTCTGCTGTTAATTCTCAATTATTAGACGAGATACTTATACAAAGAAGAATTGAACTTGCATTTGAAGGTCATAGATTCTTTGATTTAAAACGTTTAGGCAAAGATATACCAAAGCCAAGTGAACTTTTATCTATTAGCTATTCTGATTATAGAGTTGTAGCTTCTATCCCAACAAAAGAGTTAGATGTAAATAAAAAATTAGTAAACAACCCTGGATATTAAAAACGCATAATTATGAAAACAACAATATTTAATATAGCATTATTTATATTATCTACCTTATTGCTCTTTGGGTGTAAAGTAGAAGATTGGACGTATGATGGTCCACAGTACTACGAATTTAGTGTTACAAAATGCAGGCAATCTATATCCGGTAATTTAATTAAAAAAGAAAACAACAAAATTGGTTACGATACAATATGTGTTCAAATAGTAAAACCTACAGAAGGCAATATTACAGTAAATTACACAATTGTAGACAAACTAATTTACCTAAAAGATAAGAGTAAATATACAGTATTAGCACCTGCCGGAACGTCGGCTAATTTAATAGATACACTTTATTCTAAAGCAGTATTGGGGTCAGATTATGAGATAATTACAGAAAAAGGCCAAAGCTTTTCTCCAGAAACTAAGAAAGGTAGTATAACAATTCCAGCTGGGGAGTGCTTTGCCTACATAATAGTAAACATGAAGAGAAAGGCAGGCAATGATTTTTATATTAGTTTAGAGGATTCGCAAGATAGCAAGGCAAACTTACCAACTTCGCTATTTAATTATAAATTGGCACCAGAAAGGGTATTTTATTTTATAGAAACTTTTGATAATGATATTCCCGACACATTTACTCAAATAGACAAAGATGGGGATGGCCACATTTGGTCTTATTACAAAGGAGCAGCAACATCGGATTCATACGATTTTGATAACGAAGTAGGTTTGTTCCCAGAGAATTATCTAATAACGCCTGCAATAGAAGTTAGAAACACCAATGATGGAGCATTTCTTACTTTTGATTTATCAGTTGGGAAGGCAAAGTATCCCGAAGAGGGATATAAGGTTATTATCTCTACAGAACCAATTAATTTAGCAAATTGTACCAGTGCCACTGTATTGAGAGATTGGACCAAATTAGATGCAAGTTATCAAGACTATAAAACAGAAAAAATAGATATTACAACTTATAGAGGTAAAAAAGTTTACATAGGTATTGTACATGGTAATTGTAGCGACAACTATTATATAAAATTAAAAAATATTAAGGTTTTTGGAGAATAATAATATGAATAATAATAATACATTAGATACTAGATTAAAAGATATTTTTGTTGATTTGAGTTCTATTAATGCCATATCTGCTGCTGAGGGTCCGGTAGCAGATTATATAGAAAATTTTGTTAAGAAACTTAATATATCTGCAATATGCTATAGAGATAAGGCAAATGATTTATCTATGGGCAATACAGGAAATCTAATTATAGAAATTTGTGGAGGAGGAGATTATTTGCTAGCATCCCATATGGATACTCCTAGGCCAACTTTAGGCCTCAAACATGTTTTTTTAGAAGATAGAATAACATCAGACGGAACAACACCATTAGGAGTTGATGATAGAGGGGGAATATCTGCAATTCTATATGGATTGGAAAGAGCGGCAAAAGATAATAAGCTACAAGCATGTACAATTTTATTTACAGTTTGCGAAGAAACTACCCTTGCTGGATCTATATACTATAAACCAAAAGATAATATAAGGTATGGATTTGTCTTTGATTCGTATATGAGGGTTGGAAACTTTGTAAATAGAACTTGCGGATCTATAAATTTTGAGTTTACAATAATTGGAAAATCGGCGCATGCAGGTATCTGCCCTCAAAATGGAATTAGTGCAATAGAAGTGGCAGCACAAGCTATTACTCATTTTCCATTTGGAAGAATAGATGATGTTACAACAGCTAATATAGGCATTATAAATGGTGGTTCTATGACAAACGTGGTTTGTGATAGGGTAAAACTTGTTGGAGAACTTAGAACAGATTTGCATGAAGTTGGAGAAACTAAGATTAATAAGATTATAGATGATTTTAAAATAGTAGCTAATAAATACGGGGCAGGTTTCGAAAGCAAGTATTTCTGGGATTTCTTACCATATTGTATTGATATAGATGATGAGCCATATGTCATTTTTTGTAGATTAGCAAAGGAACTTGGGTTAAATGCTTGTCAGGCAAAGTCTATGGGTGGAAGCGATGCCAATTCTCTAAATGCAAAAGGTATTAAAACCATTAATTTGGGAGTTGGTGCTCAAAATCCACATGGAAACGATGAGTTTATTTTATATGAAGATCTTCAATTAGCTTCTGATATTGCTTATAAATTATTAACTAAACAAAACTAAAAAATAATGGCTATGAGTAAATTTATTAAACTAGAATTTTTGTTATTATTTAGTGCCTTTTGTATCATTGCCTCGTGTTCTGGCAAATCTGACAAGAACAATAATCAATCTTTAGAATTAGACTATATTGCAGAAAAAATTAATTCTAAAGGAACACTAGTTATTGAGGGAGGAGGAGATAGGATAGCACCAATATTACAAGCAATTATAAACTATGGTGGAGGTGTGGATAATGCTAAAATTTTAGTAGTTCCTTTTGCTAGTGGTATTGCAGAACAAACAGGAATTAAGCAGAGTACAGAATTTATTGCTTTAGGATGTAAAAATTCGGACTATATATATTGTTCAAAGGATAGTGTAGATGCCCAAAGTAGTTTAAAAAAACTAGAAGGGGTTACGGCCATATTTTTTTCTGGTGGAGACCAGTCTACTTTATGCTCTTTTTTGAATGGAACTAAATTTTTGGAGAAAATAAGAGACATATATAAAAATGGAGGAGTTGTTAGCGGAACAAGTGCAGGTGCAGCTATTATGAGCAGGGTAATGCTAACAGGCCAAAGTAAAAGCGATACTAGCTCTACAGGTAATTTTAACTATTATAAAGCTAATGATGTTGTAACTAGTAATGGCTTTGCATTTTTGGATAATATAGTTATAGACCAACATTTTGTTGTAAGAAGCAGGTATACCAGATTATTAAATGTTTTGTTAGATAATCCTAGGCTAAGGGGAATAGGAATAGATGAAGAAAGTGCGATTGTTGTTAAATCAGATAATACCATAGATGTTGTAGGTGATGGAAAGGTAATAATTTATGAGCCATATAAGAGATTAGAAAATTCTAATACCGGAACCTCTTTTAAGTTATCTATACTATCTGCAGGGGATACTTATAAGTTGTAAATAATAATTGCTTAAATTTGCCACACTTAAAACAAATAATATGACTAAATTAAATAAAATCCCCCACACCTTTGTAATTATAGGATCTTTAATACTTTTATGCGGTATTTTAACTTGGTTTGTTCCAGCAGGAGAGTTTAATTATCAGCAAGTAGAAGTGAATGGAGTTGCTAGAGATGTGATAGTAGATGGTTCGTACCATGTTGTAGAAAGTGCTCCGCAAACATGGCAGATATTTGGGTCTTTGTTGGAGGGCTTTAAAAAGCAAGCAGGAATTATTGCTTTTGTGCTAATTATTGGTGGGGCATTTCAAATAATGAATAGTAGCAGGGCTATAGATTTTGGAATCTTATCATTTTTAAAGAAATCGAGTGGATTAGAAAAGCTATGGCTGTTTAGAAAAATTGGGGTGAATAATATGGTAATAATTTTGTCTATGCTTATGTTTAGTTTGTTTGGGGCTGTGTTTGGAATGAGTGAAGAAACTTTGGCATTTGTTATTATTTTTGTGCCTCTGGCTATTTCTATGGGCTATGATTCTATTACAGGGCTTTTGATGGTGTATGTTGCTGCTCATATTGGCTTTAGTGGTGCTATGATCAATCCATTTACCATTGGAATAGCACAAGGCTTGTCGGGAATACAATTATTTTCTGGTATCGAATATAGAATGTTTGTTTGGCTAGTACTAACAACCTTAATAATAGCATTTACCATTTATTATGCCTCTAAGGTTAAGAAGAACCCAAAGTTTTCGCCAATGTATGAGCTAGATGAGTACTGGAGAAATAGGGAGACTAGTGCTGCAAATTTAGATTTTAGCTCTAAGGTTCCGCTAGCGGCATGGGTGGTTTTTATACTAAGTTCTATTGCCCTTATTTTATTTTCTATTGAGTATCCTCAAACTACAATTAATTTAGGTGGGAGCAGCTCAACTTTTATTTGTATTCCTATTTTATGTGCTATTTACATCCTTATAGGATTTTACACATTAAGAAAATCGTGTTTGCTTTTTATATTAAATGTGCTTGGCTTTACAATAGTTTTTTTAGTTATTGGGGTACTAGGTTATGCTTGGTATATCACAGAAATATCGGCTTTGTTTTTGGCAATGGGGATTATTGCAGGAATAGCTTATGGTCTTAGTGCTAATTCTATTGCTAAGGAGTTTATTGTTGGGGCTAAGGATATATTAACAGCGGCTTTAATTGTTGGTTTAGCAGGTGGAATTATAGAAATTTTAACAGATGGAAAGATAATGGATACTATATTGTATCCAATTTCTCCTAGGAAGACTATAGCTTGCCACAACTCCTTGGCTCAC
>CAXYUL010000143.1:0-5331 GCA_964292095.1 uncultured Bacteroidales bacterium
TAGCTCATAATATTGTTATTTAAGTGGACAGCCAGATTTTTGTCAAATATATGTTTTAGTTCCCGATTGGGGGGATTGGTATAGAGTAAATACATCGGAAGGGAGATTTATAGATTTTGAAAATGATAATTCAATTATTGCTTTTGGGGAGATGACTAAAAACGTAGATTCTAATGGATATCAAAAGTTCGAAATTCCATTAGTCTATAGAAACGATAGGATACCAACTCATTGTGTAACAGTTGCAAGTTCTAGCAAGTATGGAGATTTCTTTACTGGAGCAGTAGGAAGTGTGTTATTAGTAGATGAACTAGAGTTTACATTTTAATAAATCAATTTTTAAATTATATAAAAGACTATTAAAATACCTTTATGAAGAGATTAACTTTCTGTGTGATTTTTGCATTTGTTGCTATAACTAATATTTATGCACAGAGCAAAGAAATTGATAGAGATATTAAAATAAAAACTTTTGTTCCTAAAGGGCAGTGGTTAACTGGAGGAGCTTTTTCTTATAGTCAAAATACAGCCGAAAATTATAAGTTTATTATAATGAAAAACATAGAGGGTGATAATTATGCATTTAATGTAAGCCCTTATTTAGCGTATTTTTTTAAAGATAATATGTGTGTGGGGCTTAGATTTGGTTATAATAGATCTATGCTAAGGCTAGATTATATGTCTTTAAATTTATCTGATGATCTTAATTTTGATATAAAAGACTATTACTCGCTACAACATATTTATACTGGTTCTATCATTTTTAGGAACTACCTTTCGTTAGGTGAGAGTAAAAGATTTGGCGTATTTAATGAGGTTAGGCTTAGTGCTGGAGGAGGGGAAGGTAAAGTTATATCTGGTAAAGACTCTGATTTAACAGGTACTTACCAAAAAATTAGAGAGTTTGAGCTAGGAATAATTCCTGGTATAGTTGCCTTTATAACAAACGATGTTGCAATAGAGGCTTCTATAAATATAATGGGCTTTAAATATAAAAGGTATGAACAGCTTACAGACCAAATTTATGAAGGAAGTTTTGAGAAAAGTGCTGTTAATTTTATAATAGACTTATTTTCTATAAATATTGGAGTGTCTTTTCATATACCATATTTAAATCCATTAAAAAAGAGAACAATAAAACCAAAACTAGAAACATCAAAATTATAAGAGATTAGTTATGAAGCAATGTATTAAATTTATTAATAAGGCCTTTTTTGCGCTAATTCTATCTCTTCCTTTTCTTTCTTCTTGTATAGAAAATGATATTCCATATCCAACTCTGCTTGGCGAGATTACAGCATTTGAAGTTAAAGGCCAAATATCTACTGTAATTGATCCTGCAGCTAGAACAGTTAAAATTCAACTAGTAGATACAGTAAATCTAGAGAAGGTTAGTGTTAATGTCTTTGAGGTAAGCAACAATGCTACTGTTACTCCCCAAATTAATTCTAAAATAAATTTAAGTTCTCCAATTTCCTATACTTTAAGAACTTATCAAGATTATGTGTGGGTGGTTTCTGCAAGTCAAGTGATAGACCGTTATGTTAGGGTGGAGAATCAGATAGGTGATGCTATTATCGACGCCGAAAGTAGACAAATACTAGTTACCGTGTCGGGAAGCCAAGACTTATCAAAAATTAAAATTATAGAGATGAAGTTGGGCCCTACAGGAGAAGAAATTATTCCTGTTCCCACGTCGGTAAAAGACTTTACAAGCCTGCAAAAATTTACTTCTGTTTTTAATGAAAAGGCAGTAGTATGGTCTATGAGAGTAATTAAATCTAGTGTAAGTGTAGTTACTGGAGAAGTTAATCCTTATGCTAAATACGCCCTTTTATACGGCAGCTTTCAACAAGGAGCAGGAAATCCAAGTTTTGAATACAAAAAAAATGGCGATAGCCAGTGGCAGATGGTATCTAGCTCTGATGTAAGTGTTGATGGCGCTAATTTTAGTGCAAAGATTACTAATTTGCTTCCCGATACAAAATATGTTTTTAGAACGGTTTTAGGCACTCAAATTGGTGCTGAAAAGGAGTTTACTACAGAGAAGAATCTTCAATTAAACAATTCTGGTTTGGATAATTGGTGCACAGAAGGTAAGAGTGTATTTCCAAATTTGGATCTTACTGAGGCAAATTATTTTTGGGATAGTGGAAATATTGGGGCAAATAGTTTAACTAGTAAGAACCCAACATCTAAGGAGGAGAATAAAGTTGTTAAGGGAGCTGCGGCTAAAATGGCTTCTACTTCTATTCTAGGTGTATTTGCAGCTGGTAGTATTTATTATGGGAAATATGTAAAGACAGATGGATTGGGAGCAGAGCTAGCTTTTGGTAGGCCCTTTAAATCTAGACCTGTTTCATTAAAGGGGCATTATAACTATAGCCCTGGTACTATAGATATTGCAAAAGATCCATATACAAATTTAAAAGGGAAGGCAGATACTTGCCATATTTATGTTCTTTTAGCTGACTGGACAGCACCTTTTACAATAAATACTACAAAGAAACAATTTATGAATTTAGATACAGAACCAGGTATAATAGCAATTGCACAGTTAAAAGATGGCATTGGAACTAGTGGAAATTATAAAGAGTTTGATCTTAAATTAAGTTATAAAAGTAGTACAAGGATTCCCAACTATATCCTAGTTGTAGCATCTGCAAGCAAGTATGGCGATTACTTTACAGGTAGTACAAAGTCTGTTTTGTACTTAGATGAACTAGAAATAGTATATTAATTTTTTGGAATTCTGATTTTTATTTTTTAAGTTTGCTAGTGAAAAACTAAAACAAACTTAAATTATGAAAAAACTATTGCTTGGCGCCTTTTGTGCGCTCTGTTTTCTCGTACTGTACCCTAGTGCCTTATTGGCTCAGGAGAAGAGTATTCAAGGGATTGTGTTAGCATCTGACACAGGAGATCCTATTCCAATTGCATCTGTTTTGGTTAAAGGCCATAACAATTTAGGAGCCTACACAGACGATAATGGTAAATTTGCATTTAAAGTGCCAGCTAAAGCTACGCACTTAATTGTAAATTCTATGGGTTATAATACTGTTGAGGTTGCAATTGGTAATGGAACTAACTTAAAAATTATTTTACAACCAGATGCTATTGCTCTTGATCAAATTGTAGTAACAGCCCTAGGTATCCAAAGACAATCTAAGGAGATAGGATATGCAACTGCCAAAGTATCTTCTGAGGATCTTACACAAACTAAAAACTTAGATGCATCACAAGCTCTTATTGGTAAGGTATCTGGTTTGCAAATTAATGTTGCATCTGGAGCTTTAGATGCCGATGTTAGAGTTAATTTAAGAGGTAGTAGATCTTTTAAAGGTAATAACCAAGCTCTATTAGTTGTAGATGGTGTTCCAACACCTCTTAGCTTTTTACAAAGTATGAACCCAAACGATATAGAAAATATATCTGTGCTTAAGGGAGGTAGCGCTGCTGCTCTTTATGGTTCTTCTGCTGCAAATTGAGTTTTATATGTTACAACAAAAAAGGGAGAAAGGGGTAAACCAAGAATTACTTATTCTCTAACAACAACTTTTGATAGAATGGCGTATTTTCCTAAATATCAAACACGTTTTGGATCTGGAGCCGAGAGCTCAGTAACTGGAATGCCTTATTATATAGCTGATGAAAATCAACAATATGGGCCAGAATTTGATGGTTCTGAGGTTGATTTAGGTTTGCCTATTTTTGATCCTAACAATCCAGATGGTAAACAGCTTAAATCTATTTACTCTGCTCAAAAAAATAGCAAAGAGAGTTTTTACCAGACAGGTGTTGGATTGCAGAATGATATATCATTTATGTCGGGAGGAGAAAATGGAAGTTTCTATTTATCTTACCAGCACGCTAATAGAACAGGTACAATTCCTGGAGATGAGTTTAGAAGGCAGACTATTAGATTTAATGCGTCTAAAAAGTATAAACAATTTACTGCAAATGCTAATGTTTCCTACTCTAATAGTAAAACTGATATGAATAATTCTTCATCTAATGCCATGTATAATTTATGGAATATTCCTGTAAATGTAAAAATATCAGATTGGAAGGATTGGAGAAATATAGAGGGAGGAGATCTTAATAGTTGGATTAATTCATATTATATAAATCCTTATGCACAGCTAGATGTTTATAGAAGAGAGTCTCGTAGAGATAGGGTACAAGGCTCTGTTGATTTAGAATACAAACCTCTAAAATGGCTTAGATTTGTAGGAAGGGGCGGTTTGAATATAGGCGTTTATAATGGAAATAGTAAAACTTATCCATGGCACTTTTCTGAATTTGCTAAGGAGCAAGGAAGGTCTTATGCTCAAAATGACTATTTTACATCTTTAACTACTAGTTCTTCTTATGATAATAGGGTTAATATAGATGCTATGGCTTTTGCTGAGCATAGTTTTAGCAGAAAATTTCAACTTAAAGGAATGTTAGGATGGTCTATGGCAGATAATTATTATGAGTCAAAGAATGTTGGAGCATCAAAGATGCAGATAGATGAGTTGTTTAATGTTTCTAATAAAATTGGAGAATTGAGTGGAGGAAATGGTATAAGCCAAACTAGAAAACAATCTGTATACGGAAGTTTAGATCTTTCTTTTTTTGGATGGGCATTTTTGCAGCTTACTGGTAGAAACGACTGGACTTCTTTGCTATCTAGAGATAATTGGTCTTTCTTTTATCCTGGAGCAAATTTATCTGTAATGTTATCAGACGCTATTCCTTCTATTAAAAATAAATATATATCTTATTTAAAAGTAAGAGGAACTTATGCAAAAGTTGGAACTGTAAACATTGGAGCTTATAATTTAGATGATTTAGCTAATGTTCATAATAAATTTCCATTTGGTTCTTTAACAGCTTATTCCTTGAGCCAGAATATTAGAAATAGAGATATTAAACCAGAATTTACTACAGAGTTTGAAGCTGGAATAGAATTAGGCATGCTAAAAGATAGGATTATTTTTGAGGCTGCTTATTATCATCAAAAAACTACAAATCAAACAGTTAATGTGAGTATCCCATTATCTACAGGCTTTGCTACCAAATACATTAATGCAGGAACAATGATTGGACAGGGAGTTGAGCTTGATTTAAAACTTACACCTCTATTAAAATTGGGCGATTTTAGATGGAATTTAAATGCTAATGCAACTTTTGCTTCATCAAAGGTGGATGAGATATACGGTGGCTTAAATGAACTTGCTATTGATGCTCCTGTGTATGCAGTATTAGGTATGAATTATCCTATGATTAAAGCAACTGATTATAAGAGAGCTCCAGATGGAAGAGTAATAGTTAATCCTATTACGG
>CAXYUL010000144.1:0-5293 GCA_964292095.1 uncultured Bacteroidales bacterium
GCCTTACATAGAATTGCTTCTAATCCTTTATTAGCAGATATTTCTTCGTATTTATTTCCAGGAAAAGGTGCAGACTTTTTTAAGGATATTTTACTTTCGTGTAAAACAACAGATGATTTTCAGAATAAAGTAATGTCTGTAATAGTAAGAAAAATATTATCTGATACATCTAAAACTCTTACTTTCTCTGGTATAGAAAACTATACAGATGGAATGAAGCACTTAATTATTTCTAATCATAGAGATATTGTACTAGATTCTGCAATACTTCAGATTATACTTCATCAACACGCTTTGCAAACAACAGAAATTGCAGTGGGAGATAATCTTATAACATCTCCGTTTATAGAGGATATTGCAAGAACTAATAAGATGATAAAGGTTGTAAGAAGCACTTCTCCAAGGGAGGTTTATACTACTTCACAAATCTTGTCTCAGTATATAAGGTATAATGTTTCTACAAATAAAAGTTCTGTTTGGATTGCCCAACGTAATGGTAGAACTAAAGATGGTTTAGATATTACAGAACAGGGACTTATGAAAATGTTAGAGATGAGTGGTAGCGAGGATTTTGTAAAAGATTTTTCTGAACTAAGGATTGTACCTTTATCAATTTCTTACGAGTTTGAACCATGTGATTTGCTTAAAACCGTAGAGTTGTATATTTCTAGAAGGAAGAAATATATAAAATCTAAAAATGAGGATTTAAATAGTATTCTTACAGGAATAATGCAGTTTAAAGGTAATATACATATAGAGTTTAATAAGCCTATTTCTATTGATACAATAGATAAAGCTGCTCAGTGCGATAAAAATGAGAGATTTAAGCTATTAGCTAGTGCTATAGACGAAAAAATTATTTCTTCTTATAAGTTGTGGAAGAATAATTATATTGCTTATGATATTCTAAATAAAACGGATAAATATGTAGGAGAGTACACATCCGTAGAAAAAGATTCGTTTGTTAGTTATATGAAATTTAAACTTTCTGCAGCAGAAGGTGATATGAACGAGCTAGAGGAGATATTTTTATCTATTTATGCAAATCCTATTGTAAGTAAGACTAATATATAGTTTGTACTAGTCTTTTACAATGTGAACATCCATTTGTGGAAAAGGAAAGCTGATTCCTGCTTTTGGCAGTTTGTTGTATATTTGCTCATTTACGCTATAAAATAATGTCCAATAGTCTTCGCTTTTAGCCCATGCTCTTGCTACTATCACAACAGCGCTATCATCTAAAGAGGCTAGGGCGGCCATGGGTGCTGCAGGCTCAGTAATTATTAATGGAGATTCATTTATAATTTTTAGTATTTCATTCTTAGCGTCTTCTACATTGTTTCCGTATGATATTCCTATTTTCCATTCACATCTCCTTGTACCAGTTGCAGAGTAGTTATTAATTGTGCCATTAGAGAGTGAGCCGTTGGGTAGGATTATCATTTTATTGTCGGGAGTATAAATATGAGTAGTAGTTATTTCTATTGAGTGTACTGTACCGTTAAAGCCCTGAGCTTCTATGTAGTCTCCAACTTTAAAAGGTTTAAATAGTAATATCATTATTCCACCAGCAAAGTTTTGTAATGTACCACTTAGGGCTATTCCAATTGCTAGTCCAGAGACGGCAATTAATGCTACAATAGAAGTTGTATCTACTCCCAGAACGTTTATTGTTGTTATTATTAAGATTACTGTGAGTGTAATTTTTGTAAAACTAAGAATAAAGGAGCGTAGCGAAGGATCTGCATTTTTGCGAACCATTACCCTGTTTATTAGGGTCTTAACTCTTTTAATAAGCCAAGCTCCAATTAAATATATTGTAATGGCAGCAAGCACTTTTACGCCAAATTCTATGGAAATTTTAATCCCCTGATGTATGAGCTCGTCAAGGGGTGTAGATATTATCGTTTTAATAGTATTATCAATAATTGCGGCCGGCTGTTTAATAGAATCTATTGGCTGGGCTTGAATATTTAGTAGTGTGTATAGCATGAATTTTGTATTATTTCTTTACTTCTGCAAAAATAAACATATAAAATTAATTTTTATTATTTTTTTACTTAAGTAACAATAATGTTATTTGAAATAACAAGTATAATAAGTAATTTTGCCATGATAATTTGTGCTGTTAGCTAATTAGTTAATTCTAAATATTTTACAATGAATAAAAAAATATCTTTAAAGGATGCCGTTTCTAAAGTTAAAGACGGTATGACCGTAATGGTTGGTGGCTTTTTAGGAGTAGGAAGCCCCCTTACTATTTTAGATGAACTTGCAAAGTCTAATGTAAAGGATCTTACAATAATATGTAATGATACTGCTTACCCAGATATAGCTCATGGTAAGTTGGTAACTAATAAGCAGGTTAAAAAAGTAATAGTTTCTCATATTGGTACAAATGCTAGCACTATAGACCAAATGAATAAAGGCGAATTAGAAATAGAATTTTCTCCACAAGGAACTTTAGCCGAGAGAATAAGAGCTTATGGTGCAGGTTTGGGTGGCGTTTTAACAACTACAGGACTAGGAACTGTTGTGGCTGAGGGTAAGGAAATTATCAAAATAGATGGTAAAGATTATTTGTTAGAAAAACCAATTAAAGCAGATATAGCATTGTTAGGAGCCTCTATATGTGATGAGATTGGAAATTGCGTATATTTAGGAACAACACAGAATTTTAATCCAATTATGGCAACAGCAGCTGATACTGTAATTGTAGAAGCAGAAAAATTTGTAAAAGCAGGTGATATTGCACCAGAGAATGTGCGTACTCCTGCTATTTTTGTAGATCATATTTATGTAAAATAATTAAAAAGGAGGGACTATGTCTAAAAAGGCTTTAATCAGAGTAAGAATGAGCTGTCATGATGCTCATTATGGTGGAAATTTAGTAGATGGAGCAAAAATGCTAAATTTATTTGGAGATGTAGCTACTGAGCTACTTATTATTAATGATGGGGATGAGGGCTTATTTAAAGCCTATGATAATGTGGAGTTTATGGCTCCCGTATATGCTGGAGATTATATAGAGGCTAGTGGAGAGATTGTTTCTTGCGGAAACTCTTCTCGTAAAATGGTATTTGAGGCAAGGAAGGTAATAGTTCCTCGTCCTGATATTTCAGATTCTGCTGCAGACGTACTTGCTGAACCTATTGTAGTATGTAAGGCTAGTGGCACTTGTGTTGTTCCAGTTAAGAGTCAAAGAAATAAATAATTTATAGCTGAGAAAATATGGAAAAATTAATTATTACAGCAGCTATTTGTGGTGCAGAGGTGCTTAAAGAGCATAACCCTGCTGTTCCTTACACTGTAGAGGAATGTGTTAGAGAGGCTAAGAGTGCTTATGAGGCTGGGGCTAGCATAATTCACTTACATGTTAGAGAAGATGATGGTACTCCAACTCAAAGTAAAGCTAGATTTGATGCCATTATGTCTGCAATAAAAAAAGAATGTCCCGATGTTATTATTCAACCATCTACAGGTGGGGCGGTTGGAATGACAAATGATGAGCGTTTACAACCTACAGAATTAAAACCAGAGATGGCTACCTTAGATTGTGGTACTTTAAATTTTGGGGGTGATGATATCTTTGAGAATACAGAAAATACTATTAAGTATTTTGGCGAAAAAATGATTGAAAGAGGAATTAAGCCAGAGTGTGAAGTATTTGATAAAAGCATGATTGATATGGCCATAAGATTAGCTAAGAAGGGCTTTATTAAATCACCTATTCATTTTGATTTTGTAATGGGTGTTAATGGAGGTATTTCTGGCGAGCTTAGAGATTTTGTTTTTTTAAGAGGAAGTATTCCATCTGATGCAACATATACAGTAGCCGGAGTTGGTAGATACGAATTTCCTTTAGCTATGGCTGCCATTATAGATGGAGGACATGTTAGAGTTGGTTTTGAGGATAACGTTTACTTATCTAAAGGTGTTTTAGCAAAATCAAATGGTGAACTTGTAGCAAAAGTTGTGAGAATGGCAAATGAGCTTGGTAGGGAAATAGCAAAACCTGCCGAAGCTAGAAAAATTTTAGGTTTAAAATAATAATAACTTTAATAAATTCTAATTTTTATGAAAAAAGGTAACAAATATGGAATTCACAGAGTAATAGAGCCAGTGGGCGTATTACCTCAACCAGCAAACAAGATAGATAATAACATGGATGAGATCTACGATAATGAGATTCTTATTGATGTTCAAACACTTAATATAGATTCTGCTAGTTTTACTCAAATAGAGGAGCAAGCTGGTGGAGATAAAGCTAAGATAGCTGAGATTATGTTAGGTATTGTTGCAAAACAAGGAAAGCATCGTAATCCTGTTACTGGTTCTGGTGGAATGTTACTTGGTACAGTAGAAAAAATTGGAGATGCTTTAATTGGTAAAACAGATTTAAAAGTAGGAGATAAAATTGCTACCTTAGTTTCTCTATCTCTTACTCCTTTAAGAATAGATAAAATTAAAGATATTCGTTCTGATATAGACCAAGTTGATATAGATGGTAAAGCTATTTTATTTGAGAGTGGTATTTATGCTAAAATACCTACAGATTTGCCAGAAAATTTAGCTTTAAGTGCTTTAGACGTTGCTGGAGCTCCTGCTCAAACAGCAAAATTAGTTAAACCAGGCGATAATGTATTAATTATTGGTGCAGGTGGAAAATCTGGTATGTTATGTTGCTATGAGGCAAAAAAACGTGCTGGTGTAACAGGTAAGGTAATTGGTTTATGCCATAGTGAGAGAAGTACTAAGAGACTTCAAGATTTAGGCTTCTGCGATTATGTATTTTCTGCAGATGCTACTCAACCAGTTGCAATCTTAGAGAAAATTGAAGAATTAACTAATGGCCAAATGGCAGATGTAACAATTAATAATGTTAATATTCCCGACACAGAAATGACATCTATTCTTTGTACAAAAAATACTGGAGTGGTTTATTTCTTCTCTATGGCAACAAGCTTTACAAAAGCAGCATTAGGTGCAGAGGGAGTTGGAAGTGATGTTACAATGATTGTAGGTAATGGTTATACTAAGGGGCATGCAGAGATTACATTACAAGAATTGAGAGAGTCTGAAAAACTAAGAAAGATCTTTACTGAATTATACGCATAATATTTTTTAAAAAATATGTATAAAGAGGGATGCAGATATGGTACTCATAGAGTAATAACACCGGTTGGAACCCTTCCCCAGCCGGCGTTAAAGCTTGATAATACAATGGAAATTTATGACAATGAGGTACTTATAGATGTAAAGACACTTACTATTGCTTCGGCAAGTTACACCC
>CAXYUL010000145.1:0-5261 GCA_964292095.1 uncultured Bacteroidales bacterium
TGTGTCAGGTACATGGCGAGATTAGAAAAGAAGTAGAGAGTATGAAATTGCCTAGTGGATATTCTTTTTTTTGGGATTCACAATTTAAAGATGAGTCAGAGGGTTTAGCAGCCCTGGCTAAGTTTTTCCCTTTAGCATTTTTACTATTAGTTTTAATATTAGTTGCTCTATTTGGAAATTTTAGAGAGCCAATTATTATACTTTGTGTACTTCCTCTTTCTATTATAGGAATAGCTATTGGAATGCTATTAACTGGCTTTGAATTTGGATTCTTCCCTATTGCAGGCTGGCTGGGTTTATTGGGTATGATTATTAAAAATGTAATAGTGTTAATTGATGAGATAAATGTTCAACATAAGCAAGGCTTAGACCTTTATAAATCTATAATAGAGGCAACTGTAATGCGTACTAGACCTGTTCTTATGGCTGCAACTACAACAATATTTGGAATGATTCCGCTTTTATTTGATGTTGCCTTTGGAGGAATGGCTGCAACTATTATTTTTGGGTTAAGCTTTGCAACAATACTTACTTTATTTATAACTCCAGCACTATATGCTACTTTTTATAATGTTAAGTAAAAGTAGAATTTAACAAATTATATAATAAACAATTATAATGAAAAAATTAATATTTATAATAATAGCTATAAGTTTAAGTACATTTATTAAAGCTAAACCAATAAGCAGATTAGAGTCTGATAGCTTAAAGACAAATTGTAATTTATTAGATGTCTATAGAGAAATGTCGCTTAAGCATAACTATAACTTAAAGGCAGCTCAAAAGAATATTGCTGCAAGTATAGAATTAGAAAAAGCAGCAAAAGCTGATACTAAGCCTACTTTAGATGCTGGCGCAGATTTTAGTTATGTGGGTAATCCTTTAGAACTTAACATAGATATTCCAGCTTTAGGTGCTCCAATAACATTCAACGGTAAAAACATTAATTATGGGGCAAATATATCTATTGTTCAGCCAATTTATACTGGTGGTAAACTTTTAGAGTCTATCCGCCTTGCTCAAAATAAGAGTGCATTTGCCAAATGGAATGAGGAAAGTATACATAATGGAGTGTGTTTCCAAACAGATATTCAATATTGGAATACAGTTGCAAAATTTGAGATTTTAAATATAAGCACACAATATTATGAGTCTGTTAAAGCCTTTTGTAAAACAATTAGCGAAAGGGTTAAGGCAGGATTGGTAGACCCACAAGACCTACTAATGGCTCAAGTAAAACTTAACGAGGCAGAACATAATCTTTCTATTGCATCATCTAATTATAAAACAGGATTGCTGGCTCTTAACTCTCTTGTTGGGATAGAACTAGAAAATAATAGTGATATTGATAAAGAGATTCCTATAATTCTTTCTAGTGCAGAAATATTAGAAGCTAATGATAATTCTAATTTACCAGAAATAAAAATGGCTGAAAGTAATCTTAATATAGCCCAAACTAGTCTTAAATTAAACGATTCTAAATATAAACCTAAATTATATGTTGGAGCACAAGGTTCATACTCATCTCCAGGTTATAATTTTAAATCAGATTTAGATCCTAATTATGGCGTATATGCTAAATTAAGTATTCCAATAATTCAATGGGGTAAAAGAGGACACGAAAAAAGGGCTTATTCTAATATGGTAGAAATAGGAGATTATAAGTTACAAGATACAAAGGAAGCTATTAGATTAGAAATTGAAAGCTATAAAATTTCTCTAAGTGAATCTATAGAGAGAATTAAGCTTAGCCAAAATTCTCTTTCTATTGCAAAAGAAAATGAAAAGAAGACTCTAGACAGATATAATTTAGGAGAATGTTCTATAATTGAAGCAATTGAAGCACAAATTTATAGGCTAAATTCAGAAACTAATTTAGTAAGAGCTAAACTTAACGCACAAGCAAACTACTCTAGTTTATTAAGGATATTGAATTTATATAAATAAATAGTATATTTGAAGATACTATTTAGTTGCTAAAAATTTAAAGTAACATGGGCAATAAAAAAAACAGAACATATAGAATTAACGTATTTATATATAGTATTTTATTTAGCGGATTTGGCGCATTCTCTTTTTTACTATTAGTAAATTATTCAAATCTTCCAAGCCAGGTAAATGCTGTAATAAATACTTTTGGCTCTCTAGTTTTTTTTATTGCCACCTTTAATTTTGTTGGATATGCAACAATAAAACTTAGTTCATGGATAAATAAGCAATTTATTTTAAACTCTATAACAAAATGGAAAATTGCGGGTAGTTACGCATTAGTTATGCTCATACTTTTAGCTATTAATTATGGTTTCTTAGTTTTAGCAAAAGTCTTAGCAAATGTATCTGAACCTCTAATTTTCCCAAATGGAGGAATAAGAATTTTAATAATCGTATGGTTAGTTGAGCTGGTTATTCTTGGACTAATAATTTCTAACAGATCTATGAAAGATGCTTTAAAGTACCAACTACAAGCTACTAAGTTACAACAAGAGAACGATAAGGCAAAATATACAGCTCTGCAAAACCAGTTAAATCCACACTTTTTATTTAACAGCTTAAATACTCTTATTGCCGAAATAGAATACAATCCACAAAATGCAATAGGCATTACTAAAAATTTATCAAATGTATATAGATATGTACTTCAGGTTCAGGACAAGCCACTAGTAAGCCTAGCGGATGAAATTAATTTTACTCACTCTTACCTATTCCTATATAGCGTTAGGCTAGGCAATTGTATTAGTGTATCCGAAAAAATTTCAAACTCATATATGGATTATCTAATAGCCCCACTCACACTCCAACTTTTAGTAGAAAATATAATAAAGCACAACACAATCAACAATAGCAACCCAATGCAAATAGAGTTTAACATTACTGATAATTACCTAGTTGTAAGCAATTCTCTAAATTTAAAAAAGAATAACAATATATCGGGAATAGGATTAAAAAACTTATCTATGCGCTGCAAGTTAATTTTAGCAAAAGACATAGAAATTACCACTCACAACAATATTTTTACTGTAAAAGTACCATTAATCTATGAATAAAATTACAATAGCAATTATAGAAGATGAGATCCCTGCTGCTCGCCTGCTTCTTTCTATGATAAAAAAGCTTAGGCCAGATTGGGAAATAAATGTACTAGAAGGAAGTATAGAGGGTGCTATTAAATGGTTTAATAATAATAAGCATCCCGACATATTATTTTTAGATGTTCATTTATCAGACGGAAACTCATTTGAATTTTTATCTCAAGTAAAACCAAGTTCTGCAATAATTTTTACAACTGCATATGATGAGTACGCAATAAGGGCTTTTAGTGTAAATAGCATAGATTATATTTTAAAGCCTGTAGATATTGAGCGACTTTCTGAATCGATAGAAAAATACGAAAGAATATTTAATTCTAGAGAACAGAGGCAACCAGAGTACCTAAATATAATTTTGGAGAACTTAAATAACAGGGATAAACCTTTTAGAACCAGATTCTTAATAAGCGGAGTAGACAAATTTTACACCTTACTAGTAGACGATATTTCTTACTTCTACTCAGAAAATAGAATTAGCTTTGCTGTAACTAAAAGTGGTAAGGAGCACATAGTAGACTTATCATTAAATAAACTAATGGATCAGCTTAATCCCGACAAATTCTTTAGGGCAAACAGACAAATTTTACTGGGAATAGACTCTATTGTTAATATACAGCCTTATTTTAACAATAGAATTGTAGTTGTTACAAAGCCCAATCATAAAAGCCAAATAATTATTAGCGAAGAAAAAATACAAGCATTTAAAATGTGGCTAAACTACTAATAAGTTAATTATTTTAATAACTTTGTAAATAAAAAATATTATGAAAGCAATTTTAGTTCATTGTGTTATGTGGGTGTTTAAAGATGAGGCCCTTGGGGCTAGTAAGCAAGAAAATATCTTAAAATTTAAACAAGGTCTAGAGAAGCTTAGTGATATAATTCCACAACTTAAATACATGAAAGTTGGAGTAGATTTTAAGCATACCAATATGAGTGCAGACTTAATGCTAACAGCTCATTTTGATTCTGAAGAAGACCTAGAAATATATAAAAACCACCCAGAACATCTTAAAGTTTCTCAATTCTGTAAACAAGTTAGAGAAAGTAGGATGGTCTGCGACTATTGGATTTAAAAAACTAATTATCTAATGATAAGTAATTTAAGACAACATTTTAATTCCTTTAAAACTTTAGATGTAAACTATAGAATTAATTTACTAAAAGCGTTAAGGAAAAGCATTTTAGATAATGAGAATTTAATATATTCTGCATTATACAAAGATTTGCATAAATGTAAGCAAGAAAGTTTCTTAACAGAAATTTCCCCAGTCTTAGATGAAATTAATTATTTTATTAAAAATCTTCCGTCTTGGAGCAAAGCTCATAAAGTAAAAAGTGGTATAACAGTATTTCCATCCAAAAGCTATACTCTACAACAAGCATACGGAGTAGTGCTAATAATTGCACCATGGAACTATCCTTTTCAACTTTTGTTTATGCCCTTAATTGCTGCCTTAGGTGCAGGTAACTGCTGTCTACTAAAGCCAAGCCATTTAAGTGTAAATGCTTCTGCTGCTTGCCTAAAAATAATATCTAGTCTTAACTCTAAAGCAGTAGAAATTATAACAGAAGAAAGTTACTATTCTGCTCTTAAAAACGATAAGCAAGAAATAACTTACAATCCCAAAGAGCTAATGGATAAAGTTTTAAATTGTAAATACGACTATATATTTTACACAGGTGGGCCAAATTTTGCAAAAGAGATACTTAAAAGAGCATCTGATAATCTTTGTCCTGTAACATTAGAACTTGGTGGTAAATCGCCAGTAATAATAAGCAAAGAAGCAAACATAGATTTATGTGCTAAAAAGATAGCTTGGGGAAAATTTTTAAACTGCGGACAAACCTGCGTTGCTCCAGATTATATTTTTATAGAAGAAGCTGTAAAAGACCAATTAATAGAAAAGCTTATAGCCAAAACTAAAGAAATATACTCTAATACTCAACACTATGGCAAGATTATATCTACAAATGCTTACCAAAGACTACAAACATTAATAAACTCTCTAGAAAGCACAGTCTTAAAAGGTAAATGTTCAGACATTGAACTATTGATAGAGCCAATAATTTCCTATTTGGGCAAACTAGAACTCTATAAGGAACACTTTTATATTAGCTCCGTTAATGTAAAAGAATTTCCAATAATGCAAGAAGAAATTTTTGGGCCAATTC
>CAXYUL010000146.1:0-5213 GCA_964292095.1 uncultured Bacteroidales bacterium
ATACTTGATATGAAATCTAAAGGGGAAACTATTAAACCCCTTTGGGCTGTTTTAAGTTCTACTCTTATTTTTATTGTTTTCTTATTTGCAGGTGATGGCTTGTTATCTTTATTTGGAGTGGATATAGAATCTTTTGCTATTGCTGGAGCTATAGTTATTTTTGTTCTAGCTATAGAGATGATAATGGGAGTGGAGATTATGAAAAATAATGGTCCAGAGGGTAGTTCTACCTTGGTTCCTCTTGTTTTTCCGCTTATAGCAGGAGCGGGTACTCTAACAACATTACTAGCTATGAGAGCAGAATTTAGAGTAGAGAATATTATTGCAGCAATAGTTTTAAATATGATTTTTGTCTATGTTGTTTTAGCTAAGTTATCTTGGATAGAAAGGGTCTTTGGTAAAGGTCTTATTTATGTTTTAAGGAAATTCTTTGGTATTATTCTCTTGGCAATTGCTGTAAAATTGTTTGCAACCAATATTCTTAAAATGTTATAATTTTGTTCTTTCTATAGAGTTTGTGCGGTATTTGCTAGGTTCATAGCTTTGTCGGGACCTAAAGTAACAAATGCGTTTATTGCTTCTATTGCTTTCTCTAGTATAAAAGGGAGTTCTTTTTGCTCATTTTCTTTCCATTGGCCTAGTACGTAATCTACTTGATGTCCTTTTGCAAAGGCATCTCCAATTCCGAGTCTTAGCCTAGCGTATTGCTTGCTACCTATGAGCTCATTTATGTTTTTTAGTCCGTTGTGACCTCCGTCGCTGCCTTGCTTACGTAGGCGAATTGTTCCAAGGGGAAGAGCTAAATCATCTAAGACAACCAATAGGTTTTCTATTTTAATTTTTTCTTGCTGCATCCAATAGTTTACAGCTTTTCCGCTTAAATTCATGTAGGTAGAGGGCTTAAGAAGTATGAGTTTATGCCCTTTTAGCCCAATCTCGCAGATAGAGCCGTATCTAGAGCTTAAAAAAGGAGTGTTGGAGCTACTTGCATAAGCATCCAACACCTTAAAACCTATATTATGCCTTGTTTGGGCATACTCAACTCCTATATTTCCTAATCCTACGATTAAAAAATTCATAGGGCATTATTTATTTTTTAGTTGCAGCAGCGGCAGCAGCAGCTCCAAGAGCAGCACGTGTCATCTTAACTGAACAGATAATTGTACTCTTTGGTGATACTATTTGAACATCGTCAAATGATAAGTCTCCTGCAACGATAGTTTTACCAAGTTGAAGAGTTGTAATATCTACTGTTAACTCATCTGGAAGTTTGTCTAGTAATGCAGAAATCTTTAATTTTCTAGCAGAAACTAGTAATTTACCACCTTGTTTTACTCCGTCAGAGTTGCCTGTTATAATTATTGGAACATTAATAACAACTGGTTTATCGTGAGAAACAGCAAGAAAATCTACGTGTATAGTTTCGACAGTTACAGGGTGAAATTGAGCTTGGTGGTAAACACACTCGTGTTTTTGACCATTAACGTCTACCTCTATAATATATGATTTAGGGCTGTGAGTTATCTCTCTTAATTCTTTTTCATTTACAGAGAAATTAACATTCTCGTATTTGTTACCATAAATTACGCATGGAACTTCTGCATTTCTACGTAATTGTTTTAGATCTTGTTTGTTGCCAATTACTCTGGCATTACCTTTTAAAATTATTCTTTCCATTTTATTTAATTAAAAATGTGTTACTCAGTTTAGATTTTCTAAACCCCATTGCACCAAAAAAGATGCCTTTTTATCGGGCGCAAATGTAAGGATTTTATTTTAAATAGCAAAAAAACAAATTTTCTTTGTTATTTTTAAAACTTGTTATATCTTTGCAGATGATAATAATAATTAACAAATAATAATTATAAAAAACATTATAATTAATTGTTATTGCTTATATACTTATTTTATATAAATTTGCATTAGCTAGCTGCAAGAATTTACAACTAGATTTTGCAATTGTAACTAAAAATGGTTATAATTTAAAGTTTAACAATATTAATTTTTAGAAATTATGAAAAAGAAATTTATTTGTACAGTATGTGGTTACGTACACGAGGGTGATGAAGCTCCAGAAAAATGTCCAGTTTGTAAAGTTGGTAGAGATAAGTTTAAAGAGGTTATTGAAACAGAGGATAAATTAGCTTGGGCTGATGAACATAGAATTGGAGTTGCTCAAGGATGCGATCAAGAAATTATGGACGGCTTAAAAGCTCATTTTATGGGTGAATGTACTGAGGTGGGAATGTATATAGCTATGAGCCGCCAAGCAGACAGAGAGGGATATCCAGAGATTGGAGAGGCTTATAAGAGAATTGCTATTGAGGAGGCTGAGCATGCAGCAAGATTTGCTGAGTTAATTGGAGAGGTTGTTTGGGATACTAAAACTAATCTTAAAAAGAGAATGGAAGCTGAGGCTGGTGCATGTGCAGACAAAAAGAGAATTGCAACTAAAGCTAAACAATTAAACTTAGATGCTATTCACGATACTGTTCATGAGATGTGTAAAGATGAGGCTAGACATGGACAAGTATTTGAAGGATTATATAATAGATTCTTTAAAAAATAAGTCTTAATTGTTATATTAAGTGTTTTAAATACAAAATGGAGGGTGCTCATTTTATGGCAGCCTCCATTTTTATTGTACGCACTACTATGCATGCTTTCTAGAATATATGACTTTCAATTTGTATTAACTAATCGATATACCAATTGTTTTCTTCTAGTAGGTCATTTATTTCTCTTCTTTCTTTTTTAGTTGGGCGCCCACTTCCTCTGTCGCGCTTTAAAAAAATAGTTTCTTTTGGAGCAATTAGCTTATCTAGTTCATTCTGAGGTGTAATATCAGTGACGTATTGGGCAACTAGTGCGGCACCTTGTCTCTTGTCTATTGGCTCAATAACAAGGTATTCATATCTAACAGCACCTTTTCTTACTGTAATTGTATCTCCCTTTTTTATTGTTCTAGACGATTTTGCATCTACTCCGTTTACTGTAACTTTATTGGTTCTACATGCTTCAGCAGAATCAGATCTAGTTTTGAATACCCTTATGCACCATAAATATTTATCTATTCTTGTTTCTGTATTCATAATATATAAATAATGAACTTATTAGTTCTTAATATTGGCTTTTTAATTATGTTTATGATCTTTACATCCACAATTATGAGTGTGTGTGTGATTAGATTTATTAAAGAAATTTTGAATGGGGCTGTTTTCTATATCATCTAAATCTGGGGCATTTTCATTAATGTAGTTATCATGCTCTTCTGTAGGTACAGGTATATATACTTCTAGTAAATGTGCTTCTTTTGTTTTTGAATTTATTAGAAAATCATCCATTCCTGCAGGAATTAATAATGATTCTCCAGCTAATATATTGTAAGTTTTTTTGTTGTTAGTCTTTATTTCTATCTCACCATCTATGGCAATATAGATAATGAAACTATTGTATAGAGATGGATAAATCCTTTTATTATTGTCAATTTTTAATTTTTTAATAACAAAATTATTGTTTGTGCATAGTAATTCTTCCTTTTCTGTGTTAGAGGAATGGATATGGTATTTAGGAGCTTGGTATTTTTTATAATTAATAATGTCTATTGCATCTTCTATGTGCATTCTTCGTGCAGTTTTAGGGTTATATTCTCTGCCCCAATCATATATTCTATATGTTATGTCTGAGCTTTGTTGTATTTCTGCTATTAGTATGCCACCACCTGCTGCATGTACAGTTCCTGGTTCTATGTAAAAGCAGTCTCCTTTTTTGGGAGTTATTACATTTAGGACTTCTTCTATATTCCCAGTCTTTGCTCTTTCATAGAGTTCACTAGCTGTTAAATCTTTATTAAAACCCATATAAATCTTGGCATTTTCGCAAGCATCTAAGATGTACCAGCATTCTGCCTTGCCAAAGCAATCTTCTCTTTCAAAGGCAATCTCATCGTTAGGATGTACTTGCACAGAAAGTTTGTCTTGTATGTCTAGCAACTTTATAAGTAGTGGAAATTCTCCTCTGTAGTATTGGAAAATTTTATCACCCAAAGCATCTCCCATGTAGGTTTCAATAAAGTCATCTAATGTGTTTTCTGCTAGAAATCCATTAGAAATATTAGAACTTTCTCCACATAGACTGAATATTTCCCAACTCTCTCCAATCTTTTCTGTTGGGGCTATTTGATATTTGTCGGGAAGGAAAGTTTTATTTAGTTTATTAATAAGATTATTACCACCCCAAACTCTTGTGCGGGGCTGAGCTTCAAATTTTATTGGATATAATTTATTTGTCATAATTGCTTTTAGTTATTTTATTCTACCATAAATAATGTGCTTGCTTTGCTAAGTCTTTTATTTAGAATAAGCAAAGATAAAGTTAGTATTAGTAAACTGATAGTAAATAATATTGGATAGGCGTATGGATTTATTGGATTAAGTATTTCTTGAATTGAAGAGTCTGATGGAATATTAGGAAAGATTTTTGAAATAAGTATACTGCTTCCGTTATTTATAAAGTGTATAAAAATACACGCAAAAATGGAGTGCGTGCGCCAGTAAATCCAGCCAATGAATAGACCAAAAATAAAAGCAGCTGCTCCTTGCCATGGATTTAAATGTATAAAGGCAAATAGAAAAGCACTCCAAAATATGGCCTTTTTTGCCCCATTGTTGTATATTATTCCTCTTTCTATGACTCCTCTTAGTAATAATTCTTCTAAAATAGGGGCGGCAATAACTATTGTTATAACTTGCCATATAGAATTGCCACTAAGCAGACTTTCAAATAAATCTTTTATGTATTGAGGCATTGGTATTAAGGTAGTTAGGGGATCTATGATTACAGAAATTGAAAGCATAGATAGTGCAATTATTGCGAAAAAAATAACAGGATTAATCTTTCCAAAATTTGATTTACTAATTGGAATTGCAGTATGTTTAATTTGTTTTTTAGCAACAATATAAATGAAGCATAATGTGGGAATAAAGCTAGTTATGTAGGTGAGTAATATGTTGTCGCTTATTAGTTTGCTGCTGGCGAAAGATAGTATTGAGCCCCCAATAATAAAGGAGAAAATTAGTATCCATGAACTTTGAATATTGGGAAGATATATTTTAAAATACTTATTTATATTATTTATTATTGGTGTCATCATTTTAAAAAATTATTACCTTTGTAAATAGTTTTGTCCCTCAAAAATAACACAAATATGTTTA
>CAXYUL010000147.1:0-5196 GCA_964292095.1 uncultured Bacteroidales bacterium
GAGCACCTTACAAAAAGTTTTTTGCATGGAAGCGAATATAAAATATTGAGCTCTTTTGTAGATTCTGTGCTAAATGCATCTAATTTTAATAAAGATTATAGTTATAGAGATTTTACTTACGATTATATTAAATATGCTAACCTTCCCGATACATCTTATATTAAGACCGTTGGCTCTATACCTGAGGTAATTGCGGATTTAAATGATAAATTGAGTGGCTATACAAATAATTATACTAATCAGTTAGCCTGGGGAACAGATGTTTTGAAGTATAAGTTTAATGCTAAACTAAATGATTCTGTGTATAAACAAAAGCTAGATTCATTAAATTTTTCCTTAGAACAATTGCGTATTGCATTTAAGCAAGCGCCCACTAAGGTTGATTCTTTAATGGCGATTGTTGATGTTCGTTTGAATGCGCTTTTAAAAGATCTTAATGATAATGTTAATAATACAATAGATAATGCATTTAGCCTTATGAATATTCAAAGGGATAGCTTGCAAAATTATATTAGTTTGGAGAGAAAAGCCGCTTTTGAGCAGGGAAAGAGTGTGATAGATGATTCTATTGTTCAATTAAGGATTCAGATTACTAAATTAATTAAAAATCTTTTGATTTACTTTATTCTTTTTGTATTTTTGCTACTAGGGATACCTTTTTACTTTGGCTATCGCATAGGTATGGCTAAAAAGAAAGAGAATAATAACTAAATCTTATTTTAATGGAATCTATAAATACACTTTTGTATGATCTGGCTCTAATTCTTATAGTGGCTGGCTGTGTAACTATTTTGTTTAAGGCTCTAAAACAGCCATTAGTATTAGGCTATATTGTTGCTGGAATGTTAACGGGACCATATATTTCTTTTATTCCAACTGCTACAAATATAGAAAGTGTAGAATTTTGGGGTAAAATAGGTGTTATATTTTTACTATTTGGCCTTGGTTTAGAATTTAGTTTTAAAAAAATCAAAAAAGTTGGTGGGGCGGGTTCTTTTACTGTAGTTTCTGAGTCTTTGATGATGTTTACAATGGGCTTTTTGGTAGGTAAAATACTTGGATGGAACTTTATAACATCCTTGTTTTTAGGAGGAATGCTGTCTGTTTCGTCTACATCTATAATAATTAAGGCCTTTGACGATATGGGCTTAAAAAACAAGAAATTTACGCAGCTTGTTTTTGGCGCTTTAGTTATAGAAGATTTAGTAGCAATTATGCTTTTGGTTATTTTACCAGCATTGGCTATTTCAAAGGCATTTGATGGAATTCAATTGCTAGATAAGGCCTTAGATTTATCATTATTCTTATTACTTTGGTTTACTGGGGGAATATTTATTATTCCAACTTTGTATAAAAAACTTAAAACTTATCTTACTAACGAAACTTTAATAGTAGTTTCATTAGGGCTTTGTTTAGGTATGGTTGTTATAACAATTAACGCAGGTATTTCAGAGGCTCTTGGCGCTTTTGTAATGGGTTCTATTTTAAGTGGAACAGTTCAAAATGAAAAAATTATATCACTAACCAAACCTATTAAAGATTTTTTTCGAGCTATATTTTTTGTTTCTGTTGGTATGCTAGTAGACCCTTCTGTTGTTATTCATTATTGGAAGCCAATATTACTTATTACCTTAGTAGTAATAACGGCAAAACCTCTGGCCTCTATAATTGGAATGTTATTTTCTGGTCAGACATTAAAAATAGCAATGCAATCTGGTATATGCCTTTGTCAAATTGGAGAGTTCTCATTTATTATTGCAACATTGGGCAGAAGCCTACATGTAACACAAGATTATCTATATCCTGTAATTGTAAGTGTTTCTATAATTACAACTTTCGTTACGCCATATTGGATTAAATTAGGGGAACCAGCATATAATCTATTATATTCTCATGCTAAACCGCAATGGCGTAATGTAATAGAGCGTTTGGGTACTGGGCGTACTACACTAAATAGAGAAAGTGAATGGCATCAATTGCTTAAATCTTATTTTTTAAGACTATTTATATATGTTGGATGGTTGGTTTTAGTCTTTTTCTTATTTACAAACTTATTAGACAATATTGTAAAAGATTATTTTGGGGATAATTTAAAAACAAAATTCTTTTTGCTCTCTGGTAATATACTATGTATGGCACCATTCATCTATGGTTTATTAAGAAGAAAAGATTCGCAGGGGCTGTTTGATAAAATATGGGACGATAATAAGTTTTCTAGGGGGCCGCTGCTATTTATGATGGGTATAAAATATGTGTTAGCAGTTTTTGCTATTGCTGCAACGGCAGCGTTTTATGTTCCAGGTAGTTCTGCTGCCATATTAATAATTTCTGCTGTTATTGTAATGATAATAATTGCCTCAAATAAACTTAAAAACTATTATAGTAGAATGGAAAACCACTTTCTACTTAATTTGAACAGCGATGGTGGTCATAAAGCAATTACACTTCCTAGAGAGATGGTAGAAGAAATACACTCTGATAAGCTACTAGTTAATGCCGATTCTTTTTTAGCTGGAAAAACAATTTCACAAGTGCATAGGGCTAAAAAAACAGGAGCTCTTATTATTCAAATAATAAGAGGGGGACACATACATAACTTACCTCTAAAAACAGATATTTTATATCCAGGAGACACTCTATGTTTACTTGGAACAGATTCTCAGATCCAAGAATATAAAAAACTTGCAGAAGGAGTAGAAATTTCTGAGTTAGAGAATTATATTCCTGAGATGGAACTATTTCAAATAACACTAGGAGATACATCTAAACTTTTGGGAGTGGCAGCTAATATATCTGATATAAGGAATAATTTTGATGTACTAATTGTAGGTTTAGAGAAATATAACAGTAATACTTTTATTCGTCCCACTTCGGCAATAAAAATTGAAAGTGGAGATACAATTTGGGTTGTTGGTAGTAAAGCTTTAGTAAAAAGTCTTAATTAATTATATTTATGCAAAATATATCTACTGAGGATTTTGAATTTTTGCGCCTAGTAGCAAAGGTTTACGTTGATAATTATAATGATTTAAATAAGTTCTGCTTTGTGTTTCCTAATAGGAGATCTATAAAGTTCTTTCAAAAATATCTTGGAATTGAGTATGGGAAAAAGCATCAAAAGCCACTAATCTCACCACAACTTATAACAATAAATGATCTTTTTATTAAATTAAGTGGGCTCCAACAAGTAGACAATATAGATGCTCTTTATATTTTATATAATTTATATGTAAAGTTACGCTACCCCAACTCAATGGTAGATAATGAGCAACAAATAGAAAGTTTTGACGATTTTATTAATTGGGGGGACCTTATCCTTAGAGATTTTGATGATATAGATAAATATTTAGTAGATGCCAAACAACTATTTACTAATATTAAAGACTTAAAGGAGTTAGATGGTGATTATAGCTTTTTATCTAAAGCACAGATAGATGCAATAGAGGGCTTTTGGAAAAATTTCTTAAAAGGAGAATTTACAGAAAAAAAAGCTATGTTTGCATCTATGTGGTCTATAATGTATAACCTTTATTTATCATTTAAAGAAGCACTAATAAATAGAAACCTCTGTTACGAAGGGCAGATGTATAGAATGGTGGCAGAAAATTTAAATAAAGATAATTATGTTGACCATAGTTTTGGAACTTTAGTATTTATAGGCCTAAATGCACCTAATAAATGTGAACGAGCTCTTATGACTTTTCTTAAAAACAGCAATCGAGCCCATTTTTATTGGGATTATTACGGTAGTTTGTTAACAAATAAAGAAAATTCTGCTTCTAATATTATTTCTCAACTTGTTATAGACTATCCTTCTGAATTTGAAATTAATAATAATTTAGAAATAGATAATTTAAAAAAAGATATTAAAGTTATAGGTGTACCTAGTTCTGTGGGGCAAGCTTTTGTAGTTTCATCTATTTTAAAAGATTTGGCTTCTAAAGAAGAAGTTACAAAGGAGCAAGCTTTTAAAACTTGCGTCCTTTTACCAGATGAAAAACTACTTATTCCAATACTAAACTCTATCCCTAAACAATACAAATCTATTAATGTAACAATGGGATATCCAATTAGTTCTACAACCTTTATATCCTTTATGAATTTAATATCACAGATGCACAGAGATATTAAGCTTATAGATGAAATACCTTATTTTTATCATAAATCGGTGTTAGAATTATTAAATCACAATTATATATTAAATTTTGCCAAGGATCTTGCAAATAAAATTAGGACGCATATTATTTCATCTAATAAAGTTTATATAGCTTATAATGATAGCCTTTTATGTTTACAGGATTCTCCATTCTTAAGCCTAATTTTTAAGCCAATTACTAATACCACTGCGCTTATAGAGTATCAAGAGCAGATACTAAGGTATTTAAATGAGCACTTAGATTCGTTAGAAAAGGAATTTTTGTATCAATATTATTTAAGAATTAATAGGCTAAAGGATTTAAATATTCCTATGGAGATTAAGACTTATTTTAAACTATTATCTAAAATTACCTCTTCTATTACTGTTCCATTTAGGGGGGAACCTTTACAGGGTCTACAAATTATGGGTACTCTAGAAATTAGAGCATTAGACTTTGATAATCTAATAATAACCTCTGTAAATGAGGGTGTATTCCCTTCATCAATAAATAATGATTCATTAATACCATATAATTTGAGATATGGTTTTGGTTTACCTACCTATGAACTTAGAGACGGAATTGCAGCATATCATTTTTATAGGAGTATTGCAAGGGCAAAAAGAATATATCTTATTTTTGATACACGGAGCGAAGGATTAAACACAGGAGAAGTTAGTAGGTACGTTAAGCAACTTAAGTATCATTTTAATTTAGAAGTTGATGAAAGTGTTGTTGCTTATAGCCCAATTATTAATAGTAGTAATGATATAGAGATAGTAAAGGATGAGCGAATTACCCAACTTTTATATAAAAAATATTTATATACCGGTAGTAATTATGTTGGTAAAAGTTCTCTATCTGCCTCTGCTGTTAATAATTATATAACGTGTCCTCTAAAGTTCTATTTTCAGAATGTAGAGAATATTAAGGAGGAGGAACAGGTAAGCGAGAGACTAGAGAGTGATACTTTTGGAAGCCTTTTTCATAATACTATGGAGCATATCTATAAAGAATATGAAAATGAGATTATTAGTAAAAGTGTATTAGAATCTATAAT
>CAXYUL010000148.1:0-5194 GCA_964292095.1 uncultured Bacteroidales bacterium
CCTTATGTGATGATGCTATTGTAGAAACAAAATACTCTGTGCTATCATTAACAATTTTATAGGTGCAGTTAGCTAAGCAATCTATTACTATAGCAGAAGCCACTGTATTAGCAATTTGATCTGCCATTAGTCTATCCATTCGTCCATTTCCGCTAAAGCCTAAATTTATAGTTTCTTTACCTAGTTTTCTTTCAATAATTGCAGGATAAGCCATACCTGGGCGAGATGCGCAGCCGCCCTGAGTAACGCTAGTGCCATAAAAAACAATTGGCTGGGAGTCTTTTCTTTTAACTAAAGATTTAATTTTTGGAGCAAGTAAAACTGCATTGCTATCTATACCTATTTCTAAGCTTGTAATACCATCATAGAGTGGTAGATACATAATATAATCTCTATGAGAGCCATCCATTTTTTTAACAAAAATATTGGCAGATTCTTTCCCTTTAGGCTGCGCTACTGCTGCAAATACCCACTCTCCTTTAGCCTTTTTACCTGCTTTGCTTTTCCCTTTTTCTACAAAAGTATAAAGGTCTAAACCTCTAATACCTGTTCCTGGCATGTGTGCCATATTAAAATTATTTATTAGACTCCATTTTGCGCCAATACATTTACTATTGCTAGAGAATCTAATAGCTATACCTGCGCTATTTCTACTTAAATCCCAAACATCTTTTCTAATCTTACATTCTAATTCTTTTGGTAAACGAGAATAATAATACTCTCCTTTTGGCATGTTGCTAGCCTGTCCTAGTATTATTGCTTGGCCTTGCTCTACAAGTTCCTGTACATTGTAAAATTTTAAATTTTCTACTTTTTGCCCAAATATGCTTGAGGAACAAATAAGTAGTAATAATAAGCTAGATTTTAATGTTTTAGTAATTAAATTTATCATGTTAACAGTTGTTAATCGTTTATAAACGGTTTTATCCATTCTATTTTGCATCCTTTTCTCTCCATCCCTCTAAACCATGTCATTTGTCTTTTTGCAAATTGGTGAATGGCTGTTTTAAGTTGGCTATACATTTGATCATATGAGAGTTGGCCTATAATATATAGAGTAATGTATTTATATTCTAATCCGTAGTAAATTAAATCATCTGGAGCTATGCCTTTGCTAATTAAGGTTTTAACTTCTTCTATTAGTCCTTCTTTTAGTCGGGCATCTAACCTGGCGTCAATTCTGCTGTTTCTTAGGTCTCTGTCTACATCTATTCCTATAAAGTATGTTTTTTGTGGGAGAGAGAGAGTTTTGTCGGGAAGATTATTATTATTTGACAGCTCTATCTCAATTGCTCTGATGATGCGTTTTTTTGAGTCGAAATCTGAATTGTTATGAGGCTGACTGCCTTTTGCTAGCTTTAGTTTTTTTAACTTTTCTATTAGCTCTTCCATAGTTAATTTTTCTAGCTCCTCTCGTAAAGCATAGTTAGGCTCTACCTCTTTAAGCTCGTATGCTTTAGTGGCTGCTTCTATGTAAAGTCCAGATCCTCCGCATATTATTGGAAATTTGCCCTTGCCTTTAATCATTTGATATGCCTTAGAGAAGTCTTTTTGATATTCAAAAATATTGTATTTTTCGCCAGCATTTTTAATGTCAATTAAATGAACAGGAATGTTGCCATACTCGTTTAGGTCTTTTCCCGTTCCTATATCCATTCCCCTGTAGACTTGCCTAGAGTCGGCAGATAAAATTTCTCCACAAATTTTTTGGGCTATGATAACTGCTGTGTGTGTCTTACCACTTGCTGTAGGGCCTAAAATGCACAAGGCATCGTAGCCATCTAGCTTGCTTATTAATTGATTTGTGTACATAGAATAGTTTTTGCAAAGTTAATATTTTTAGAAGTGTTTTTAAGCAAATTGTATTAAAATAACTACTTTTGTAAAAATTTAGATGTAATATGCCAAAAGCAAAAAGTAAAATAGAAATTAAAAATAAGAAAGCTGGTTTTGAATATGAATTCTTAGACAGTTATACTGCTGGAATAGTTTTGAGTGGAACAGAGATTAAATCTATTAGAGCGGGAAAGGCTTCTTTGGTAGATACTTATTGCTATTTTGTTAAGGGAGAGTTGTATGTGAAAAATATGCATATTGCAGATTATTGGTGGGGTAGCTTTAATGTGCATGATCCTAGAAGAGATAGAAAGTTGTTGCTAAATAAGAAGGAGTTAAGAAAATTAGAAAGGGCAACAAAAGAAAAGGGTTTAACAATTGTTGCCACAAGACTTTTTATTGCAGAAAATGGTTATGCAAAGTTAAATATCTCTCTTGCTAAGGGTAAGAAAGAATACGATAAGCGTAATAGCATTAAAGAAAAAGATGTTAGACGAGATATGGAGAGAGGTGCTTATTAACTAAATATTATTATTTGTAGTATTTTATTTGCTTTTTTTATTATTCTTAGATTTTTCTGCGTTAATTGCATTAATCTCTTTAATTGCAATTGGATTTTCTTTAAGCATACTGTATGGGGTATTCTTTTGGAAACTTCTAACAATAAGTATAATACCAAAAATTACAAAAGGAATACTTAACCATTGACCCATATTTAGTGTCATTCCTTGCTCAAAACTTACTTGAACTTCTTTTACAAATTCTATAAAGAATCTACTAGCAAAAATACCTATAAAGAATATACCTAGTAGTAAGCCATCTTTAATTTTATGCAAATACTTTTTATAGATAAATAGCAAAATTAAGCCAGTTATCATATAGCAAAACGCCTCGTATAGTTGTGTAGGGTGCTTTGCAATGGTTTCACCGTTTCTTAAAAATATTACGCCCCAAGGTAGGTTTGTTGCGTGTCCGTAAATTTCTGAGTTCATAAAATTTCCAAGCCTTATAAACATAGAGGCAAAGGCAGTTGCAATTGCTATTCTATCTAAAAGCCAAATATAACCAAAGCCATATTTTTTACCGTACTTAGATATATACCACCATATTCCTATTAAAATTGCTATAGAACCTCCGTGGCTTGCTAGTCCGCCCTCCCACACTTTAAAGATCTCTATAGGATTTGCTAAATAATAACTTGGCTCATAAAATAGCACATGACCTAAGCGAGAACCAACTAAGGTACATCCTAAAAGAACATATAAAAGTGGATCTAGCAAGCTAGATGGCAAGTGTTCACGTTTAAAGAACCAAATAAACATTTGATAACCAATTATGAATCCCGATACAAATAAAATACTATAGTATCTTATTACAAAGGGTCCAATATGAAAAAATTCTGGATTAATGTTCCAGTTAATGGACAAAATAGAATTCATTGTTATATATTGTTTAATTATAAATTATACTTATCTACTTATTCTAGAAAAAACACTTAATGGAATAGCTTTTCCAAAACTATCTTTAAGCACTAATTCTCCAAAACTCATTGTTGCCTTATCTTTAATTTTAAAAGCAGATCTTACAGCAGTATCTGCTAAAAGAGCAGAATAACCATTTGAATAAAGGTTTAGTACCATAAAAGCATCTTTGGGCTCAACAATTTTAGAACATTCTAAAAGTAACTCATATAGGAGTTCGTCTAGTTTCCACTTTTCGCCATCTGGACCGTGGCCGTATGCTGGTGGGTCTAGAATTAGGCCATTATATAAATTACCCCTTTTTGCCTCCCTCTTTACAAATTTTAAAGCGTCTTCAACTACCCAACGGATACCGTCTAAGTTACTATTCTCCATATTTCCCTTTGCCCATGTAACTACCTGTTTTACCGAATCTAAATGTGTAGTGTCAACTCCAGCGCATTTTGCAGCCAAAGAAGCAGCACCTGTATAGGCAAACAGATTAAGTACTTTAGGTTTAGAAGGTATATTTTGTGTAGTTTGTTTTATCCTGCAACTTTGTTCGTAAATAAAATCCCAATTAGGTGACTGTTCTGGAAAAACGCCAACATGCTTAAATGATGTTAGTCCTAAACGTAATTTAAAATTTAGAGCACTATTTTGCGGGTTATATCTTACATACCATTGGTCTGGCATTTTTTTTAACATTTTCCATGTTCCACTATCTTCTTTACCTTGCTTACCAAAACCAGCTCCAGTTGTAAAACGAGTATGAGCCATGCTTAACCACTCTTTCTCTGATAAACTCTTATCCCATAATGCTTTGGGCTCTGGGCGTGCCAAAATATAAGAACCACAACGTTCTAGCTTTTCAAAATTTCCAGAGTCTATTAACTCATAATCTGGCCAGTTTTTGGGAGATTCTAATAACATATTATATATTTTAAACTTCAAATATACTATAAAAATTCATATCTTATATATTTTAAGCATATAAGGGACTAGAGATAAAAAATATTATTACTTTTGTAATATTATTTAATATTAAAAATTAAAGGTATGCAACAAAGTATTAATACGTACAATTTTAAAGGGAAAAAAGCCATCGTAAGGGTGGATTTTAACGTTCCCTTAGATGAAAATTTTAAAATTACAGATGACACCAGAATTAGGGCTGCCATACCTACACTAAAAAAAGTATTAGACCAAGGAGGTGCATTAATATTAATGTCGCATTTAGGGCGTCCAAAAGGTCCTAGCGATAAGTACTCTCTAAAACATATTATAATAAGAATAGAAGAATTACTTGGTGTTAAAGTTCTATTTGCCCAAGATTGTATGCACGCAAGTGAGCAAGCAAAAGCTCTTAAACCTGGGCAAGTACTTCTTTTAGAAAATCTAAGGTTTTATGCAGAAGAAGAAGGAAAGCCAAGAGGCCTAGCAGACGATGCAAGTGAAGAAGAAAAGAAAGCAGCAAAAGCTGTAATTAAAGACAAGCAAAAAGAATTTGTTAAAACCCTAGCATCTTATGCCGATTGCTATATAAATGATGCTTTTGGAACTGCACATCGTGCCCACGCTTCAACTGCACTAATAGCAAAATATTTCCCTAACGACAAAATGTTTGGTTACATTATGGAGGGAGAGATTAAAGCAATTGATAAAGTTCTTAAAGATGCAGAGCATCCAGTTACCGCAATAATAGGAGGAGCAAAAGTTTCTTCTAAAATTGGGATAATTGAGAAGCTATTTGATGCAGTAGATAATATGATTATTGGAGGTGGCATGGTCTTTACTTTTGTAAAGGCGCAAGGTGGAAAAATTGGTAACTCAATTTGCGAGAACGACCAATTAGACCTAGCTCTAGAAATAATGAAAAAGGCCGAGGCTAAAGGAGT
>CAXYUL010000149.1:0-5182 GCA_964292095.1 uncultured Bacteroidales bacterium
TTTATCTCTAATAACGATATTACAGGCGGTAATTCTGGTAGTCCAATTCTAAATGATAAAGGAGAATTATTAGGATTAGCTTTTGATGGCAACTGGGAGGCTATGAGTGGCGATGTTATTTTTGAGCCACAACTACAAAGATGTATAAATGTAGATATTAGATACGTATTATTTATAATAGATAAATTTGGAGGTGCAACTTATCTTTTAGACGAAATGAAGATAGTAAAATAAATGACAATGGATATTTTAAAAGTCTTAGAAAAGGTTATACATCCTGCCTTTGATAAAAGCGTAGTGGAGCTAGGAATGATTGAGGATGTTAAAATTGAAGGAGAAGAAGGAGCCGAGCTAAAAGTTAAATTTAAATTAGTTTTTAAGCTTCCCGACGCACTTAGTTCTTCAATTAAGAAAGCTTGTGAGCAGGCTATTTTAGAGGCTTATCCTGGAGTAAAAGTTAGTATTTTAGAACTAGTAAGAGAAGGAGCTGCCGCTAAAAAAGCTAAAAAACTAGAATTAGGACAAGAACAATTAGAAAATGTTTCTAAAATTATTGCTGTTGCCTCTGGTAAAGGTGGGGTAGGAAAATCTACAGTAGCAGTAAACTTAGCAATTAGTTTAGCTAAAATGGGTTATAAAGTAGGACTTGCCGATGCCGATGTTTATGGTCCTTCTATTCCAAAAATGACAGATACAGAAGGAGAGATTCCTTCTGTAGAGTTTACATACGAGGATGCCTATTTAGATAACGGAGAGAGTGCTGCACAAGAACAAGAAGGTGGAGCAAAAAACATTTTTAGAAAATCGCACGGAAAAGTTACTAGCGAGCTAATTATTCCAATAGAAAAATATGGAGTAAAATGGATGTCTATAGGTTACTTTGCTGCGCCAGATCAGGCTCTTATTTGGAGGGGGCCGATGGCTTGTAATGCTTTAAAACAAATGATATTACAAGTTAAATGGGAAGAATTAGATTTTCTTTTAATAGACCTTCCTCCTGGAACAGGAGATATTCATATTAGTTTAGTGCATGATATTCCACTAACAGGGGCAATAATAGTTACAACACCACAAGATGTTGCCCTTGCCGATGTAGAGAAGGGAATTAATATGTTTAGAAACAAAGATGTTGCAAAGCATATTTATGGCTTAATTGAGAATATGTCTTGGTTTAGCCCAGCTGAGCTACCAAACAACAAGTATTATATTTTTGGTAAAGATGGAGGAAAGAGAATGGCTCAAAAATATGATGTTCCTCTTCTTGGTCAAATTCCTTTAATTGAAAGCCTTAGAGAAAGCGGAGACAAGGGAGTTCCTGCAGCTTTAGAATACGAGCAAGTATTTGAATCCTTTAAAGAAACTATAAAATCTTTAATAAAATAGATGAATAGTAAAACAAAACTCTACCTAAAATTAATTTTTTAGGTTGAGTTTTGTTGTTTTATTTGGTTTATAATATAAACTAGTTTATATTTGCACAAGTTTTAAATCTAAGATCTTATTTAAAATAAAACAATTTAAAAAGTAATTGTATGGAAAATTTATCAGAAGTATCAATTAATAAGTCATTTAAGAAATGGCTAATTTTTAATGTCTCTAAGTATGTTGTGCTTAATGCCTTCTTAGGATTCATTAACTATATGACTACACCACATTATTGGTGGGTGCTTTGGGTTATGGCAGGATGTGGCTTAGGCCTAATATTGTCTATTCTAAAGAAATGGTATAGTATAGAAGAATAAATACTACCATTATTAATAATTAAATAATTTAAAAAATTTTATGGAAAACAAAGAGTTAAACGAAAAAGAAAGTATTGCTATCATTGCGCAAATGTTAGAAAATACAAAGAATAAGCTAGAGAGGAGTTCTGGCGTGCCATTCTTAATTTGGGGCTATACAACAACTATAATTTCTCTGCTTGTATATTTTTTAGCAATTAAATTTTACCCAAGTATGTGGCCACAATTTATATGGTTTGCAATACCAATAATTGGCTCTATATCTATGGGCATTTCTCAAAAAAACAAAGTAAAAGACGTTGTAACTTACATAGATAAAGTAATTAGTTATATTTGGATAGTCTTTGGTATAGGAGCACTACTTGTATCAATAGTTGCTTTCTCTACACGCAGCTCATTTCCTATCTTATTTATTACTGTACTATTAATGGGAATGGGAACTAGTTTAACAGGCCTAGTAATAAAATTTAAACCAATGATTTATGCTGGTTTTATTTCTATGGCAATATCTTTATTATTCTTTGTGTTTAAAGGCTTAGATAGTATTCTTATATTTGCAGCAGTATTTTTAATAATGATGGTTGTGCCAGGCCACATACTTAATGCAAGAGCAAAAAAATTATGTTCAAAGAATTAGATCCACTACTACACTCAGAGTTACGATTAGCCATAATGTCTCTTTTAATAGGAGTAGAACAAGCAGATTTTGTATACATAAAAGAGCAAACAAAATCGTCGGCAGGTAACTTAAGTGTGCAGTTAGAAAAATTAAGTTCTGCAGGTTATATTAATATAGAAAAAGGTTTTGTTGGCAAAAAACCAAGAACAACATGTAGTATTACCAAAGAAGGAACAGAAGCATTTAGACAATACGTAGAAATTTTAAAAGAATATATAAAAATAAGTTAAGCTATAAAGTAGATTATGGAAACATTACAAGATCAGGCGAAAAACCTAAAAAAAGAATTGCGTGCCAAAATGAAGGTTTTAAAAAACAGTGTTCCAATGCAAGAAAGGATAAGATTGTCTGATCTTATAATGGAAAAGGTGGAGCAACTAGAAGAATTTTCAAAGGCTACAACAATTCTTTTATATTATTCTCTTCCCGACGAGGTTCAGACAGCCGCCTTTTTAGAAAAATGGGCTGTGTGCAAAACAGATAACTGTTCTGCCAAGAGGCTTGTATTACCAGTGGTAGATGGAGAAGACCTGATTTTAAAAGAGTACAAACCCGGTATGCTAGAGAGTGGATATCAAAACATACTAGAACCTACAAATACAACTATTATTAATCCAAGCGAGATAGACTTTGCCTTAGTTCCAGGAGTAGCTTTTGATTTAAACAATAATAGGTTGGGTAGAGGTAAAGGCTTTTATGATAGGCTATTACCTGCACTTAGCTGCCCTGTTTTTGGACTTGCCTACCCATTTCAGATAGTAGAGCAAGTGCCAACAGAGAGCTTTGATAAAAAGCTAGATGGTTTAGTTACACTATAAAAATTATTAAAGCTCTGTTGTTATAATTAACAAAGAAAAATAAGGAAATTTTCTACTAAGTATTGTTTCTTTATCGCTAGTGTAGAACTGATTGTTGATATTTCCTACATTCTCAAAATAATGGAATTTGGCTTGCTTGTTTTCTATAATCTCCTTACTTAGCTCACTTATAAATGCTTTTATAAGATCTTCAGATTGGGAAAGTTTCATTAATACAAATGCGTTGCTATGTTTAAAAGAGTCTTGTAAATCTTTTAGGCTAGCAACGTTTGCAATTACTTGTAAACATTGGTCTTGTTTAACTATATGAATACCTGCAAAACTAGCGGCTGCTATAAAAGCAGGAACTCCAGCTATTTTAGTGAGAGGTATATTTATTTCTGTAAATTTTTGGTAAACATACTGAATAGATGAGTAGAAACTACAATCGCCCTCGGCTACAATAGCTATATTTTTATTTTGTTTATATAGTTTACAGCATTGTTCAAAAAGAGAGTCGTATGCTTGCTGAGCAAAGTCTCTATTCTTACTCATTGGCACATGAAACAATTCTATTTTATTGTTATTAATTTCTAGTTCCTGTAATATCTGTGCGCTTCTGCTATATAATGTGTTTGCCGGGTCTTTACTTTTACTTGCAGGGCAAAATATAATATCGGATTTTTGCAAGGCCTTTAAAGCCTTAAGTGTTATTAATTCTGCATCGCCTGGCCCAAGCGAAATAAATTGTATAGTGTTCATGTATATTGTCTATTTTTTGCAAATATATGTTTTTTTAAACTAGCTTTCATAGCTAATTTTTTTTTGTATCTTTACCGCATCAATTTATTTGGTTTTGCAAATTAGCAAATTAATAGGGAATCTAGTGAAAATCTAGAACTATCCCCGTAGCTGTAAGTTTTATTAATAATTTTAACATTCTATGCCACTGATAATCTATTGTTTATTGGGAAGGCGCTAAAATTAAAACGAGTCAGAAGACCTGCCAAATAAAAAGCTTTCGGGAGAAGAGCACGAGTAAAAACAAAATTTATGCGTAAAATTTCTTTAGGATTAAGAGTTAATCTCTTTAAATCTATGTGTGTTGTGGCTATTTTTGGAGCTGCAATATTATCTATTATTGCTTGTAATAATTCTGGCAAAGGTTCTGCCCAGCAGAGCTTTAAAAGTTCTAATAATGCCATAAAAATAAGTTATGATTCTTTAAAAGTAGAAGCAAAATATGCCAAGGGATTTACTATAGAATATGTAAATGGACTTAAGTTGCTAACTATAAAAGACCCAGAGGGTAAAAGTGAGAAAGCATATAAATTTGCTTTAATTAACAAAGGTGTTAAGCTAGATATTCCAAAAGGTTATACACCAATACAAGTTCCTGTGCAGAGTGTTGTTTGCATGACAACTCTACAACTCTCTGGCTTTATTTGCCTTAATCAATTAGATAAAGTTGTAGGAGTAACAAGTACAAGGTTTTTGCATAACAAACAAATGCAAGAGAGGGTAAAAGCAGGTTTAACTAAAAAAATAGGAATAGAGGGGAACTTTGATAATGAGGTAATTATGAGTATGAACCCCAATTTGATTTTTATTTCGCCTTTTAAAAGAGGGGGTTATGAGAGTTTAAAGGAGGTGAATATTCCATTAGTGCCTCATTTAGGATATAAAGAATTGAGCCCCTTAGGTCAGGCAGAGTGGATTAAGTTTGTGGCGTTATTTACTGGTAGTGAGAGAGAGGCAAATAGAATTTTTGCACAAATTGAGCAAAGGTATAATAAACTTAAATCTTTAACGGCTAATGTAAGTAAAAGGCCTATTGTTTTTAGTGGGGAGATTAGGGGTGGAAGCTGGTACACAGTTGGAGGTGCTAGTTTTTTAGCTCAAATATTTAGAGATGCTGGGGCAGATTATTTTTTAAAAGACAATACAGAATCGGGAGGGCTAAT
>CAXYUL010000150.1:0-5155 GCA_964292095.1 uncultured Bacteroidales bacterium
ATACAATTCAGCCTTTTTCACCAGCGGCAGGAACAGGACTAAGCTCTCACGAACTTAACCAACCTGGATGCTATAGAGATGTAAAAGACACAACAGCAGTAGTTCAATTTAAAGTAATTAAGAACAAAGAAAGTGAGTTTCTTTTTAATAATCTTCCCGACAATTTATTCTTTATTGCATGGACAACAACTCCATGGACACTTCCCTCTAACACAGCATTGTGCGTAGGACCAAATATTGAATATGTTAGGGTTCAATCATTTAATCCATACACAGGAGAGCCAGCAATATATGTTTTAGCAAAAGATCTTATATACAGTCACTTTAATAAAAAGGCAGAAGATATAGCCATAGAAGACTATAAATTTGGTGATAAATTAATTCCTTTTAAGATTCTTGATATAGAGGACGGACAAATAAAAGGAATAAAAGGAAGTCAACTACAAGGTATACAATATGAGCAATTAATTCCATGGATTAAGCCTTTAGAAAATACTATGAGGGTAATAGTTGGAGACTTTGTAACCACATCTGACGGTACAGGAATAGTTCACATTGCCCCTACTTTTGGTGCAGACGATAACAAAGTAGCTAAACTTAATAACATAGCGCCTTTCTTTATAACAGACAAAGATGGCGTAGATCAGCCTTTAGTTGATAGAACGGGAAAGCTTTACAAAATAGAAGATTTAGACGATGCCTTTGTTGCTCAAAGAGTTAATAAAGAACTTTACTCTCAATTTGCAGGAAGATTTGTAAAGAATGCTTACGATTCTTCTTTAGCAGAGGATGCCGCAACCTTAGATATTGATATTTCTGTAGATTTAAAACAGCAAGGTAAAGCCTTTAAAATAGAAAAACATACCCATACTTATCCTCATTGCTGGAGAACAGATAAACCTGTTCTATATTATCCACTAGATTCTTGGTTTATTAAAACCACAGCAGTTCAAGATGATATGATAGCCTTAAATAAAACCATCAATTGGAAGCCAGAGAGTACAGGAAGCGGACGTTTTGGTAAATGGTTAGAGAATCTTCAGGATTGGAACTTATCAAGAAGCAGATATTGGGGAACCCCTCTTCCAATTTGGAGGACAGAAGATGGAAGCAACGAAAAATGTATAGGTTCTTTAAGCGAACTTTATTACGAAATAGAGAAATCGGTACAAGTAGGCTTTATGTCATCTAACCCACTAAAAGACAAAGGCTTTGTGCCAGGTGATTTTAGCAAAGAAAATTACGATAAGATAGATATTCACAGGCCTTATGTAGATTCTTATATCTTGGTTTCAGAAGAAGGCAAACCAATGAAAAGAGAGCTAGATCTTATAGATGTGTGGTTTGATTCTGGAGCAATGCCTTTTGCTCAAGAAGGCTTAGAAAATTTAGGTAAAGAAGAATTTGGACAACAAGCCGATTTTATTGCAGAAGGTGTAGATCAAACAAGAGGATGGTTCTTTACGCTTCACGCTATAGCTACAATGATAAATAAAAGGGTAGCATATAAAACAGTATTATCTAATGGTTTAGTATTAGATAAAGAAGGAAATAAAATGAGTAAAAGGCTAGGCAATGCTGTAGAACCTTTTAAAGCTTTAGATGAGTATGGAGCAGATTCTCTAAGATGGTATATGCTCACCAATGCTCAGCCTTGGGATAATCTTAAATTTGATTTTGCAGGAGTAGACGAGGTAAAAAGGAAGTTCTTTGGAACACTCTATAATACTTATTCATTCTTTGCATTATATGCTAACGTAGATGGCTTCCAAAACACACAAGAACAAATTCCTGTAGCACAAAGACCAGAGATAGATAGATGGATAATATCTTTATTAAATAGCTTAATTAAAGATGTTAAAGATTGTTACGAAAATTATGATGTTACTGGAGCTGGAAGAAAAATACAAGATTTTGTGTGCGATCACCTTAGTAATTGGTATGTTAGATTAAATAGAAAACGTTTTTGGGGCGGTTCTATTGATAGTGATAAGTTAGCTGCTTACCAAACTCTATATTCATGTTTAGAAACTATATCTATATTAGCGGCCCCTATTGCACCTTTCTTTATGGAAAGACTGTTCTTAGACTTAAATGCTGTCTCTAAATTACACTCCTATGCTTCTGTTCACCATTCAATTATGCCAACAGAAGATATAAATTTAATAGACAAAGATTTAGAAGAAAGGATGGAATTGGCGCAGCTTAGTTCATCTATGATACTTGCCTTAAGAAGAAAAGTAAATATTAAAGTTAGACAGCCACTGGCAAAAATAATAATACCTATCTTAGACCCTAAAATTGAGGAGCAATTCAAAAAAATACAAAAGCTAGTTTTGGGCGAGGTAAATGTTAAAGAAGTTGAATTTATAACTAATACAGAGGGATTAATTACAAAGAAAATAAAACCTAATTTTAAAACATTAGGAAAGAAGTATGGTAAGCAGATGAAAGAAATTTCTATTGCCTTTACTCAATTCTCGCAACAAGATATAAGTAAAATTGAATCTAGCCAGAACTATAGCTTTAGTTTAAGCTCTGGAGATGTAGTTTTAGAAAGTACAGACTACGAGATTACTTCTGAAGATATGCCTGGTTGGTTAGTAGCAACAGAGGGAAAATTAACACTTGCACTAGATATTACTGTTAGCCCAATCCTTAAAAAAGAGGGAGTAGCTAGAGAGTTAGTAAATAGAATTCAGAACCTTAGGAAAGATAGTGGCTTAGAGGTAACTGATAAAATTTCTGTAATAATAGAGAATAAAGAAGAAGTTGCAGACTCTATGCCAGACTTTAAAGATTATATTTGCTCTCAAACTTTAAGTAATAACATTAAGTTGCAAAGCAAAATTGATAATGCTGTTTCTGTTGATTGGGGAAATGAAGAGAGCATACAAATAAAAATTGAAAAAATTAAATAATTAGTTACCTTTACGTTTTAATACCGTATTATTATGGAAACAAATTTTGAGAAAGTTAGATATAGTGATGAAGAATTACAAATGTTCAAAGAAGTAATTCTTAAAAAACTAGAAAAAGCAAAAGAAGACTACGAACAGCTTAAGGCTGCCATAACTCATAGCTCTAGCAACGATGTAGAAGATACTTCTCCAACATTTAAAGTGTTAGAAGAAGGCGCGTCTGCTTTATCTAAAGAAGAAAGTGGACAGCTTGCGCAGAGGCAGTATAAATTTATTCAGTCTTTAGATGCCGCTCTTATTAGAATAGAAAATAAATCCTACGGTATTTGTAGAGAAACTGGTAAATTAATTCCAAAAGAGAGGCTATTGCTTGTTCCTCATGCAACACTTTGTGTTGAGGCAAAGAACAGCAGGTAAGATATACGTATTTATTTATGAGATTAAAAAAGGGGCAGTTAATATCTTTATTAGTAATTTTATTACTTGTTATAGACCAAATAATAAAAATTACAGTAAAATTAAACATGACCATTGGAGAGAACTTTCCAGTAATAGGTGATTGGTTTAAGATATATTTCATAGAAAACAATGGAATGGCTTTTGGCCTTCAATTTGGCGGATGGTTTGGAAAAATGTTTCTTACTCTCTTTAGAGTAGTATTAATTGGCTATATAATATATTACATAAATAAGCTTATAAAAAAAGAAGGCACTCCAACTGGCGTATTAGTTGGAGCTGCTCTTATTTTGGTTGGGGCTATGGGAAATGTTGTAGACTCATTATTCTATGGACTAATATTTAGCGAATCTACATTTACATCACTAGCACACCTATTTCCACCAGAAGGAGGCTATTCTAATTTGCTTTTTGGTAAAGTTGTAGATATGTTCTATTTTCCAATAATTGATACAACATGGCCAACATGGATTCCATTTGTTGGAGGAGAGGAGCTTGTATTTTTTAGGCCAATTTTTAATTTTGCAGATTCCTGCATAACAGTTGGTGTATTTTACCTTCTACTTTTTCAAAGAAAATACTTTTCTGCTGGCAAGTAGCAAATCCTTTTAAAAACATAGTAATGAAGGCTATTGTAAAGACAAATGCTGCCAGACTATTAGATAAGGCTAAGATCCAATACAGTTTAGTTGAGTATACCGTAGATTTAGATAATTTAGCTGCAACTCATGTAGCAGAAGAGCTAGGTGAAAACATTAAGCAAGTATTTAAAACTTTAGTATTAAAAAGCGACAAAGGCTCTTATTATGTTTGTGTTATTCCGGGCGATGCCGAGCTTAATCTTAAAACAGTAGCACGCCTATCACTAAGTAAGAAAGTAGAACTTATTCCAATGAAAGATTTGTTATCTGTAATTGGCTATCTTAGAGGTGCTTGTTCTCCTATTGGTATGAAAAAACCTTTTCCTGTTTTTATTCACAATTCTTGTTTAGAGTTTAATTATATCTATATAAGTGCTGGAGCCAGAGGTCTTCAGTTAAAGATCTCTCCAAAAGATCTAATAAATTTTGTTTTGACCAAGGTAGAATACCTCCTCTTGGCTATCTAATGGCGTGTAATTATAATTTCTAATAAAAATATGTAATTAATAGATAATTACAATATTTATATCTACATTTGGCTTTGATAAAGTGAAAAAATAAATAAACGAAGAACAAATGCAAACATTAAAAATAGGCAATTTATTAGCAAAACTCCCAATAATACAAGGCGGTATGGGTGTAGGAATATCCTTAAACGGTTTAGCAGCAGCAGTAGCTAACCAAGGTGGTATAGGAGTAATTTCCTCAGCTGGTTTAGGAGTCATATATAGCAAATATTCTAGCAACTATAACCTAGCAAGTATTTGGGGCCTTAAAGAAGAATTGCGTAAGGCAAGGGAAAAATCAAAAGGAATAATAGGCGTAAATGTAATGGTTGCCATGTCTAATTTTGCAGATATGGTTAAAACAGCAATAGCAGAAAAAGCAGATATAATTTTTTCTGGAGCAGGTCTACCTCTAAATCTCCCTTCGTTTCTAAACAAAGAAAGCACAACAAAGCTTGCTCCAATAGTTTCATCTGCAAGGGCAGCTAAATTAGTATGTGAAAAATGGTTTACAAATTATAATTATATTCCCGACGCAATAGTTGTAGAGGGACCAAAAGCTGGAGGGCATCTAGGTTATAAAGAAGAACAGCTAAGCGACGAAAACTACTCATTAGAAACAGTAGTGCCA
>CAXYUL010000151.1:0-5117 GCA_964292095.1 uncultured Bacteroidales bacterium
CTCCAAAAGGAATAGAGTTGGTAGAAATTAATCCAGAATTTACTGTAGATCAGGTACAAGAGGCAACAGAGGCCAAATTAATTATATCAAAAGATTTAAAATCTATGTTATAGTATTATGGATTATAGCTTTTTAATACAAGAAACGTTAGAGAATGGTATATGTATTTTAAAAATATCGGCGCCAAAATCTCTAAATGCTTTAAATTCTGAAATTCTTAAAGAACTAGATTATTTCTTCTCTAATTTATCTGATATTAGAGTTGTTATTTTGGCTGGCGATGGACAGAAGGTTTTTGTTGCAGGAGCTGATATATCTCAGATGAGTAATTTTAATCAAAGCGAAGCTTATGAGTTTTCTAAATTTGGAGCAATGGTTTTTAGAAAGATAGAAGAGCTAGACATTCCTGTTATAGCTGCTATTAATGGCTTTGCTTTGGGGGGTGGATGTGAGTTAGCAATGGCTTGTGATATTAGAATAGCTGCAGAGAATGCTTGTTTTGGGCAGCCAGAAGTTAAATTAGGTATTATTCCTGGTTTCTCTGGAACTTACAGACTTAGCAAAATTGTAGGACAGGGAATGGCAAAGGAACTAATTTTTACAGGTAAAGTGATTAAGGCTGATGAGGCTTTAAGAATTGGTTTGGTAAATAAGGTTGTTCCTTTAGATATTTTAATTGATTTTTCTAAAAGTATAGCTGAGAACATATTATCAAATGCTCCTATTGCTGTAAAATATGCAAAGAAGGCTATTAATGATAATTATGATATGTCTGAGACAGATGCCTTAGAATTAGAAAATAAATATTTCTCTTATTGTTTTGATACTTTAGATCAAAAAGAGGGTATGAAAGCATTTTTAGGAAAGCAAAAACCAAATTTTTTAAATAAGTAAAAAACTAAATTTAATTAACATGGAAAAAATATGTGTAATTGGAACTGGAACAATGGGTTCTGGTATCATTCAAGCTTTTGCTCAAGCTGGCTACCCAGTTTTAATGAAGAGTAGGAGCGAAGCTAGTAACGAAAAGGCTTTGGCTCGAATGACAAAATCTCTTTCTAAACTAGTGGAAAAAGGTAAAATGACAGAAGAAGCTAAGAATAGCACTCTATCAAATATTTCTACGACAACGAATTATAATCAATTAGCTGATTCCGATCTTGTAATAGAGGCTGCAGTTGAAACAATGGAGCTTAAAAAGGAATTATTTAAGTATCTTGATGGTATTTGTAAACCAGAAGCAATTTTAGCATCTAATACATCTTCTTTGTCAATTACAGAAATAGCATCTAGCACAAATAGACCAGATAAGGTTATTGGAATGCATTTCTTTAATCCTGCCACAATAATGAAGTTGGTAGAGATTATAAAAGGACAAAGAACTTCTGAAGAGGTTTATAATATGGTATCAGAGCTTTCTAAAAGCATAGGAAAAGTTCCAGTAATGGTTAATGAGGCTCCTGGCTTTGTTGTTAATAGAATTTTAATTCCAATGGTTAATGAAGGAATTGGAATTTTAGCTGATGGCGTTGCAACAAAAGAGGAGATTGATGAGGCTATGAAACTTGGTGCAAATCATCCAATGGGACCTTTAGCTTTGGGAGATTTAATTGGTTTAGATGTATGTTTAGCTATTATGGAAGTTCTACATTCTGAGTTTGGAGATGATAAGTACAGACCTCATCCACTATTAAAGAAAATGGTGAGAGCCAATTTATTAGGAAGGAAGACAGGAGAAGGATTTTATAAATATTAATATAAATAGAAATGAATTTTGAATTAACTAAAACACAGCAGCTATTCTTGCAAATGGTTAGAGAATTTGCAAATAATGAGGTAAAACCTCTTGCTGCCCAGGTAGATGATCAAGAGAGATTTCCTGTTGAAACCGTTGAAAAAATGGCTAAGTTAGGTCTCTTTGGTATCTATATTCCAAAAAACTATGGCGGAGCAGGTGGAGATCATATTATGTACTCTATTGCTGTAGAAGAACTTTCTAGGGTATGTGCTACTACTGGAGTTATTTTATCTGCTCATACGTCTTTGTGTGCTGCCCCTATTATGGATTTTGGAACCGAAGAGCAAAAAATGAAATATTTACCAAAGTTGGCAAGTGGTGAGTGGATTGGCGCATTTGGCCTTACAGAACCCAATGCAGGTACAGATGCTTCTGCGCAACAAACTACTGCTGTCTTAGATGGTGATGAGTATGTTTTAAATGGAAGTAAAATATTTATTACCAATGCAGGTTACGCTCAAGTTTATGTTGTTGCAACTATGACTGATAAGTCGTTAGGAAATAAGGGTATTACTGCTTTTATTGTAGAGGAAGGAACTCCGGGATTTAGTATCGGGAAGAAAGAGCAAAAACTTGGAATTAGAGGTTCTGCTACTTGCGAATTAATTTTTGAAAATTGCAGAATTCCTAAAGCAAATTTACTTGGTAAAATTGGCGGTGGCTTTGGTGTTGCTATGAAAACTTTAGATGGTGGTAGAATTGGTATTGCTTCTCAGGCTCTTGGTATTGCTCAAGGCGCTATGGATGAGACCGTTAAGTATACTAAGGAAAGAAAACAATTTGGTAAGTCTATTTCTGCTTTCCAAAATACTCAGTTCCAAATGGCTGATCTACAGACTAAAGTGGAGGCTTCTAGATTGCTAGTTAGAAAAGCTTCGTTTAATCAAGATGCAGGTTTACCATATTCTGCAGAAGCTGCTATGGCAAAATTATTTGCAGCCGAAACAGCTATGGAGGTTACTACTAAAGCAGTTCAGTTCCATGGAGGTTACGGATATACAAGAGAATATCCAGTTGAGAGAATGATGCGCGATGCAAAAATCACAGAGATTTATGAAGGAACATCAGAGGTTCAAAGAATGGTAATAGCAGCAAAATTATTTAAGTAGGAGTTAGATATTATGAATATAGTAGTTTGTATTAAACAAGTACCAGATACAACAGAGATAAAAATTAATCCTGTTACAGGTACACTTATTAGAGATGGTGTTCCATCAATTATGAATCCAGATGATAAAGGTGGATTAGAACTTGCGTTGGAGTTGAAAGATAAAAACGGAGCTAATGTTACTGTTATTACAATGGGGCCTCCTCAAGCAGAACTTATTTTAAGAGAGGCTTTGGCTATGGGTGCTGATAGAGCCATTTTATTAACTGATAGAAAGTTTGCAGGAGCAGATACTTTAGCAACTTCTCATGCTTTGGCTGGCGCTCTTAAATGTTTAGATTTTGATTTGATTATTGCTGGTAGACAAGCAATTGATGGTGATACAGCTCAAGTTGGACCTCAAATGGCTGAGCACTTAGGCCTTCCACAAGTATCTTATGTTGCTGGTTTTGAAGTTAAGGATAATAAATTTATTGTTAAAAAAGAAACAGAGGATGGATATCAAGTTTTAGAGGTAGAGGGTAAAGCTTTAGTAACAGTTTTAGCTTCGGCATATAAAGCAAGATACATGAATGTTTCTGGAATAGTAGATGCTTATTCTAAAAATATAGAAATTTGGGGTGCAGATAAAATTGATGTTCAAGAAAATCAATTGGGATTAAAAGGTTCTCCTACAAAGGTAAATAAGGCATTTACTAAGGGGCTTAAGCAAGCCGGTTCTGTATACGAAGTAGATCCTGAACAGGCTGTTGGTATAATTATCAGCAAATTAAAAGAAAAATTTATTATTTAATTCCTTAGACTTTTATTTATGAATAAGACAGATTATAAACACGTTTATGTTTTTATAGAACAAAGAGATGGACAGGTTCAGCCTGTTGCTTTGGAGCTTCTTGGTAAAGCTAGGGATTTAGCTGATACATTACAAGAAAAAGTTGTTGCTATTTATCCTGGTTACCAAATTAAAGAAAAAGCACAAGAGCTAATTTCTTACGGTGCAGATGAGGTTATATGTATGGACGACATTTGCCTAAAGGATTATATTACAGAAGAATATGCTCAAGCTATTTATCAACTAATTATAGCTTTCCGCCCAAGTGTTGTACTTATTGGTGCTACAACTATTGGTAGAGATTTAGGTCCTAGATTATCTGCTAGATTAGAAACTGGTCTTACAGCAGATTGTACTAAATTAGAGATATCAGAAGATACAAAAGAGTTAATGATGACTCGTCCTGCATTTGGTGGTAACTTAATGGCTACTATTATGTGTACAGAGCATAGGCCTCAAATGACTACTGTTAGACCTGGTGTAATGCAAAAAAGAGATAGAGATACTAATAGAAAAGGTAGTATAATTACTTTTGAACCAAAGTTTGATAAAAGTAAAGTTAAAGTTAAGCTAATTGAGAATGTAAAAGAGAATAAAGGTAAAGTAGATATTACAGAAGCTAAAATTCTTATTTCTGGTGGTAGAGGAGTTGGTTGCGCAGAAAACTTTGAGAAACTTAACGATTTGGCTAAAGTTTTAGATGCTCAAGTATCTGCTTCTAGGGCTATGGTTGATGCTGGTATTATGCCTCACGAGAGACAAGTTGGTCAGACAGGTAAAACAGTACGTCCAGATTTGTATTTTGCTTGTGGTATTTCTGGTGCTATCCAACATTTAGCTGGTATGGAAGAATCTGATTTTATTATTGCTATTAATAAAGACAAATTTGCGCCTATATTTAGTGTTGCAGATATTGGTATTGTTGGCGATGTAAATAAGATTATTCCATTGTTAACTGAGCGCCTTTCTAAAGAAATTGTTAAGAAATAATCCCTTCTACATTTAATATAAAGTATATTTTAATTGTTTGTTAATTTTTTGTTACATATTAAACTTATTAAGATAATGTAGATTAAAATTATCTACTTTTGTTCTCAGAAATAAAACAATAACAAACAATTAAAAATTTTAATACTTATGAAAAAGTTATTATTCTTAGCAGTTGCAACATTAGCTTTTGCTGCATGCGGTAATTCAGGTTCTCAAGAAAACACAGAAGTTGCTACTCCAGTAGTAGAAGAAGTTGCTCCAGTACAACAAGATACAACTGCAGCTCCAGTTCAAGACACAACAGTAGCTCCAGTTCAAGAGGTTAAATAATTAACTTGAATCAAAAAAAAAGTGGTATCCCTTTGATGGGGTGCCACTTTTTTTTTGTG
>CAXYUL010000152.1:0-5094 GCA_964292095.1 uncultured Bacteroidales bacterium
ATAAGCAAAAGAGGTTATTCTATGGTGTTGTTGTGCAAATTCTAGATCCTCTTTTATAAAATCATATGGATTAGGTTTTTTAAATACAATACCAGAATATGCAGATATAGCATGATTATTATTTGCAATATTAAAGTTTTTATATCTATTTAAGTTGTCTTTTGCAATATATTGATTTACCTTTAAGATATCTGCTATTTCTTGTAAACTATATTTCTGCATATAAGAAATTATCTCGTTAGCGTAGTTGCTAAATATTGGCTCTGAGCATAGCGTAGTATTAATTCTATCGTCTTGCTGCATTGTTTTAGCGCATGATAGTAGGATAATCATTTATTAAAAATTAATTAGATTTTACAAAAATATATAATTATTGTTTTAATACAATATGCTTAGGCAAAAGTATTAATTTTGTTGTGTTAATATTTTATAGCCTAACAATATGTAGATAAAATAGATGTAAAAAAAGCCATTAGTCCAATTGATATACCTCCAACGGCACCTTCTAATGCACCAAATTCTAGAGCTTTGGCAGTACCTAGACCATGAGCAGATGTTCCTAGTGCAATCCCTCTTGCCAGTGGACTCTGAATATTTAATATTTTAAATAAACTTGGTCCAATTATGGCTCCAAATAATCCACATAAAATTACAATTACTGCTGTTAAAGGAGCAATTCCCCCTAATTTAGAACTAATTTCTACTGCAAGAGGTGTTGTTATAGATTTAGGAATTAGACTTGCTTGTACTATCTTACTTGCATTTAATATTTTTGATAGTAGCAACACACTAACTATACCAACAGAACTCCCTAAAAAATTGGCAAAGAGTATTGTAAAAGTGTTTTTTTTTAGGAAATCTATATTTAAATACAAAAGATATCCAAATGCAACTACTGATATATCTAATAAAAATCTTAATACACGAGTATTATTATAGTAGAACTGATAATCTATATGAAATATAGCAAGAAAAGTAATAATAACTATTACAGATATAATTATTGTGTGAAAATAAGGCTTTTTAAACTTTTTATATACTTTTGACGATAAAAAGAAAGCAGTGTAGCTTAATATGATAAATAGTATTTCAAAAATAATAATTGCTAGCATTTATTAATAAATTTTATTAACTCTTCTGTTCTGTTCATTTCTTTTCTTTTCCTTATTTTGTCTCCACTCTACAAATAATGAGCATATACCCATTACACAAATAGTTGATATAATAGATATTAGAACTATTATTAACAAGCTGTCTTTTACTGTGTTAAAATCTATTAGAGTAAGGGCAACTAGTGCTGGCACAAAAAATAATATCATATTTTTTAAAAGGAATTCACACACAACTTTAACCTGCTCTTTTTTTACTATTTTTAAGGATAGTAAAATAAAAAGAAGTATCATTCCAATAACGGAGCCAGATAAAAGATTATTGCATAAATGGCTAAGATATTTTCCTGTAAAATAGCAAGATAAACAGATAAGAGAGCCGATAAAAGTATTTAAAACTGTTTTTTTATCTTTTATAATAGTATAATTCATATTAAAATATCTCTATACCAATAGGACAATGGTCTGAGCCAAAAACATGGGGAAAAATTTTAGCATCCTTTAGTAATGGGCTTAACTCTCTACTAATGAGAAAATAATCTATTCTCCATCCAACATTCTTAGCCCTGGCGCCGGCTCTATATGACCACCATGTATAAGCCTTTTCTTGTTTTGGATAAAAGTATCTATATGTATCAATAAATCCACCATTAGTAAACCTATCCATCCCATCAATCTCTATTTGAGTATAGCCTGCAGATTTGTCATAATTGGCTTTTGGATGAGCTAAATCTATAGGGCTATGAGCAACATTAAAATCGCCACATACAATTACTGGTTTTTTTTTCTCTAAGTCTTTAAGATAATTAAAGAAATCTAAATCCCATTGTTTCCTATATTCTAAACGTAGAAGTTCGCTACCTGAATTAGGAACATATACTACAACCATATAAAAATTATCAAATTCTGCACAGATAACTCTACCTTCTGTATCATGTTCCTCTATAGATAATCCGTAACTTACATTTAGAGGTTTTTCTTTGCTCAATAGAGCAGTTCCAGAGTAGCCTTTCCTTTGAGCAGAGCTAGTGAATAAGTAATAGCTATTTAAGTGACCTAATGTTTCTATTGTTTGATCATCTTGTGCTTTTGTTTCTTGAATGCATAATATGTCTGGATCCAATTGAGTAATCTGATTTGTGAAGTCTTTCTGTATTGCAGCACGTATTCCATTTACGTTCCAAGATATTATATTCATTGCTTATTATGATTTTATATGTGCAAAGTTAATTAGTTTTTTCTAAAGAATTTAAAATAGTTATTTAAGGTATTAAAATAGTTATTTAAGGTATTAAAATAATTATTCTTTATGCTAGAAATAAATTTGCATATTAAACTTATGTACTTTTGCGACATTAAAAAAATAATATAAAATTTATGAAAAGGATTAAATTATTGCTAGTAAGCATGCTTCTTACTTTATCTGTTCCTGCAATGGCACAGTTAGCATCTTTAACGGATTTGGTGGATGTAAATCCCGCACATTTGGTATCTAATTACCAAAAATTTTTAACCACAGCTGGTCAATACACTAAAGTTCAATCTGACCAAGTAGCTATTCTAAAACTAGGTTCTACAGCAACAATGGGTGGCTATACTGTAAAGGCAGAAATGACAACAGACCTTGCTACAGGCAAATCTATGAAGGCAATAAAATTGATTCCTAATTCTAATACAGGAATAGGTAAAATAGTAAAAGGTGCAACAGGCAATCTAATTGGCTCTGCTAATCAGATATTCTATATTGATGAAACAGAAATTGCAACTATTTTAGCCACTATAGAAAAAATGAAGAAAGAAAGTAAAACAACTCCTGCTGTTAATACTACATTTACTTATATGAGTAAGGGAGGTTTTTCTTTTTCTGCAGGATTTATTGTTGAAGCCAAAAAATCTTTGTGGCTTGGACAAATAGGCGAAACAGGAGATATGCCAATTGCAGATTTTATGGATTCGTTATCAAAAGTTTTAAATGATGCTAAAACAAAGTTAGCATCATTTAAATAAGCTATCGTAAAACTTTAAAATTGTGAAGGATGATAAAGGCATAGTTTAACCTTTATCATCCTTCTTTGTTTGCTAATATTATTTCTGTAACTTTGCAAAAGAATAATATTATGTAATGAATAAAAAAATAATTAGATATATAATTTCTACTCTTGTTTTAATGCTTATGGTTAGCTCGGCCATATTATTTGAAGAAAAAGAAATTATATTTCCAGAAATGGCGGCACTAACAATAGGAATGTGGGTTGTAGAAAAAGATGTTTGGCGAGTTAGACCTAAGCAAATGCTTGTTTTAATGACACTTGGAGCAATTGTTGGTGTTTGTATAGTTAAATTTTTGCCTCTTCTTTTGATATTTAAAATTGCTCTTGCTTTCTCTTTTGCTGCTATTTGCTTAATTTTTACCAAAACTAGTTTAATTCCTTTGCTTTCTGCTTGTATTTTACCAGTGATGCTTGGAACAGAGAGTTTTATATATCCTTTAGCTGTTTGTATACTTACATTTACTATTGTTACTATTGAGAATGTTTTATGTAAGTTAGGTATTAGAAACACGATTGATATTAATTGCTATAAAGGAGATATTAAACAAGAAGCTATTTTATGGATAAAAATGCTAATAGTCTTATTTATTGTTTCATTTTTTGCTATTTATGTGAGTAATCTCTTTATTATTTTGCCTCCTCTAATTGTTACTTTTGCCGAATTTGTGCATTCTAAGGCTGGATTTCGTTCTAGACCTTTTCAAATTATATTTATTCTATTTGCTGCATCTAGTATAGGAACGCTGTTTTGCATTGTAGGTAGAGAATTTTTTCACCTAAATGATATAGTAATTATTGCTTTTATTTTTATAAGCTTAATTATTGTGTTTGAGTTAGTAGGTAAGTATTTTGCTCCAGCTGGTGCTATGGCTTTAATACCTATGATTTTACCTAGTAAGGATCTAATATATTTACCATTATATGAGTGCTTAGGTTCTATTATATTTATTGCCCTGGCTCTATTAATTTTTATGAAATGTCATAAATGGCCTAAGGCAAAATTATATTATTGTTTAAATATAAATACTTTAAGAAATAATGTAATAAGCAGAAATATAAGCAGTAAAACAACTAAGTTATAGCAATTTTATTAAATAGTAGTATTTGTATCTTTTATGTTATAAGTGCTAATTATTAGATATATACATTTATATACTCTTTAATATGAGATTTATTGATTATAGTATTTGTGTTTTTTATATTTAACAATATTTATTCTTATTTAACTATTTTTGTAGTTAAACTTTATATTATCAACTATCTTAATTTATGTTCTTATGAGATGCATTTATAAATTTTACAAAAGTTTATTAGTTACACTGTGTTTTATTAGTATTTCATGCTCTTTAATTGCTCAAAATACTAATATATTTTCTATTGTAACTTGCCCAGCAGAAGACTCTAATTCTAATATGAATGTTAGCTGGGGAGCTGATACTAGTTGCAGAGATACTTATCTTATTTATACTATGGTTAAAGATGTTAATTGGAAAGCAGCAAAAAAAGTATATCCAGTTGTTTTTACTTGTTTTACATATGATAGCATATATTCTAAGACTGCTGATAATTTAGACTTTTACGAAAATGCTATATTTTTAAAATGTAATGCAAGTTTAACAAATCTTAATAGTGGAAGTGAGTATATGTATAAGATTATTTCAGATGATAATACAGAAAGTTCTGTACACTATTTTAAAACAGGTTCTAAAGAAGGGTGGAGTGCTTGTGTTATTTCTGATTTTCATACATATAGTCCTATTCCCAGTAGGTTAGAAGGGGCAATGAAAATGGTTGATACTATAAAAAAATTTGCATCTAACATAGATTTTGTTTTGCATTTAGGCGATGTTTGTGCTTGGGGGGGCAGTTATTCTTTTTGGAAAGAGTTATATAGAGAAGATAACTTTAATAAGTATATGTGGGCTGGAGTTAAT
>CAXYUL010000153.1:0-5083 GCA_964292095.1 uncultured Bacteroidales bacterium
TAAGATATTTTGGCGGAATTAGCTTAGAGCCAATACTTATTACGTTTTTAAATCCTCTTGGGCTTACATTAATTTGCGGCTTAAATTTTCATGTTGCTGTAGTCTTAGCTTTCTTCTCTGGCGTTATTAATGTTATACCTTATATTGGGCCTATTTTTGCTGGTACGCTAGGAACCATTATTGGAGTCATTTCTCTTTATGGCGGAGTTGACGCTCCAGATTTAGGCATACTTGTGTTTAAATTCATAGCTGTCTTCTTTAGCGTACATATGATAGATGTATTTATTTTTCAACCTTATATTTATTCTAATAGTGTTAAGGCTCACCCACTAGAAATCTTTCTTATTATTTTAGTTGCCGGAAATATAGGCGGAATCATTGGAATGTTAGTGGCTATCCCAGCTTATACTGTTATTAGAGTGTTTGCAAAAGAATTTTTGTCTGGACTAAAAATAGTACAACAGATTACTGGTAGAATGTAGAAGCCATACCATTGGCTATCCAATTTTAACAATTAGTACTATTAAGGAATTGCGTCATTTTGATACATCAATACTGGGCATAATAAAAGGAAAGGGTAGCTAAAACAAAAATTTTAGTTACCCTCTCCTTTTATTAATAGAAAATAAAATATTATTTTCTATTATCTTCTACATATTTATTGTATTTCTCGTAATTTGCTTGGAACTCTGGGCTCTTCTCACGGAAACGGAAATATATATTCTTTAAATATTCTGCACATGCTGCTTTAAAATCTACTTCTTCAGTTATAGCAAAAGCTTTCTCAAATGGAGCAATAGCACTTAATAAAGCATCTTCTAATTCTTTTATATATTTAGAATATTTTGCATCATCCATTTCTTTAGAAGCAAGGTCTTGCAACTCAATAGCATGGCTATAGTAAGCATCACCTGCAGCAAATGGAGCAAAGAAATATTTAGGATCAACTTCTAATGACTTGTTGTATATAGCAATTGCTTCATCAAATTTACCCATTTTTTTTAGGATATTACCTTCTGCATAATATAAACTAGCGTTGCTAGGCTCATTCTTCTGTGCTACCTTAATAAGCTCTAAAATTTTATTAGGATCATCATTAGACTCTTGATAAACGTTAATTAATGAAACTAAAATACTTTGACTTGTTGGGTATTTGGTAAAGCCAGCTCCTAGTAACTCTTTTGCCTTTAAGGTATCACCTACAGTTTTGTAAGATTCTGCTAAAGTTGAATAAACATCACCTTTTTGATCGTAATTAATTTTTAAACACTCTTCAAAATATTTAATTGCTTTTTTAGAATCACCTGCCATAGACGCAGTAACAGCTGTATAATATATAATCGTACTATCAATTACATTAATAACTGGATTATTAGATATTTTTAATGAGTTCTCAAAGTTTTCTGCAGCTTTTTTGCTATCGCCTAAAGTATAATGGTTCATAGCTTCATTAATAAATTTAGTTTTTAGGCTATTTAAACCCTCAATTATAGGTTTTGATTGAGCTTTCTTCACATCTTTTGCTATAGCAGTATTAAAAGCTTCATCTGCAAGGATAAGAATTTGTCCCTCAACTGGATATGAAGATACTATCCATGCTTGAAGAACACCCTTTTCATCATAATAAAGTTTTTTATCTTGATACTCATCTACATTAAATGTCCTTCCTGCTATCTCCTCTTGTGTAGAAGCTTTAATAGCTTGATCTTTTAATAACATTTTTACTTCTAATTGAGTTGCTCCCTGCCAAATACCTTTTGTAGGCAAATCATATGCTTCTATATATGCGTTACCCAATTTTACCCATGTTGCTGGGGCCTCTGTTTTTTTAGGATTTTTTGAATCCGCCAATGCTTTCTCCAAGTTTTTAGGAGTTTGAGCATTCACTGTTGTTATTGTTAGCAGTGCAGCTAACACTAATAGCAATTTTCTCATTATAATCATTAATTTTTAGTTGTGTTACTTATGTTAAATAGTTGTTTCCTCTTGATCTGCAGTCTCAGAAATCTTCTCTTCGCTCTTATTTACAACACATACAGCCGCTATACTATCTCCCTCTCTTATATTGATTAATTTTACACCTTGAGTAGCACGTCCAGCTACACGAATATCAGAAACTGCCATTCTAATTGCTAATCCAGACTTGTTAATAATCATAAGATCGTTTTCTTCACTTACATCCTTAAGTGCTATAAGATTTCCTGTTTTATCTGTAATATTAAGGGTTTTAACACCTTTACCTCCCCTATTTGTAATTCTATAATCTTCTAAATCAGATTTCTTACCATAGCCATTTTCACTTACTACCAATATAGTCCTTTGCTCACTCTTTTCTATTTGAGGGTCAACACATATCATACCAACTACCTCATCATTCTCCTCTATGTTTATTCCTCTAACTCCAGCACCAGTCCTACCAATAGCCCTAGCGTCATCCTCGTTAAACCTTACACACTTACCATCTCTGCCAGCCATTAATATTTGACATTTTCCATCTGTAAGAATAGCTTCTAAAAGTTCATCTCCTTCCCTTATTGTTATTGCATTTACTCCATTAGCTCTTGGACGAGAATATGCTTCTAAATATGTTTTCTTAACAGTTCCTCGTTTAGTTCCCAACACTATATAGTTATTATTTATATATTCTTGGTCGTTAAGTGTCTTAACATTTATATATGCACAAACCTTATCATCTGGCTCAATGTTAATAACATTTTGGATAGCCCTTCCTTTAGAGGCTTTAGCTCCTTCTGGAATCTCATAAACTTTTAGCCAAAAACATTTTCCGTTCTTTGTAAAGAATAACATAGTACTGTGCATATTAGCCACATAAATATGCTCTATAAAATCCTCATCTCTGGTTGTAGAACCTTTTGCTCCTACACCTCCTCTATTTTGCAATTTATATTCTGCAAGGGCAGTCCTCTTAATGTATCCTAAATGAGATATTGTTATAACTACATCATCATCTGGATAAAAATCCTCTGGGTTAAATTCATCTGCCGATGGTTCAATTGCTGTTCTACGATCATCGCCAAATTTTACTTTTAAGCCACCTAACTCATCCTTAACAATTCCCATCTGCAAATCATAGCTAGCTAAAACCTCTTGTAAATAATTTATAAGTTTTAATAGCTCATTATACTCATTCATAAGTTTCTCCTTCTCTAGTCCAGTAAGCTGCCTCAATCGCATCTCAACAATAGCAGATGCTTGTATTTCAGAAAATTCGAATCTCGTTATCAAACCTAGTTTTGCATCATCAACTGTTTTAGCACCCCTAATTATTGCAATTACTTCATCAATAAAATCTAAGGCTTTAAGTAGAGCTTCTAAAATATGAGCACGTGCCTGAGCTTTATTTAAATCAAATTGAGCTCTCCTCACAATTACATTGTGTCTATGACGTACAAAATATTTAATTAGCTGCTTTAGATTTAAAATTCTAGGTTTACCATCAACTAAAGCAATATTATTAACAGAGAAACTAGATTGAAGTGCCGTATACTTAAATAAAGTATTTAAAACTACATTTGCTACAGCTCCCATTTTAAGACGGATAACTATTCTCATCCCCTTTCTATCACTCTCATCGTTTACGTATGATATTCCATCTATCTTCTTTTCTTCTACAAGCTCTGCAATCTTTTCAATCAGTTCTTTTTTATTAACCATGTATGGAATTTCTGTAACAACTATGGTTTCTCTTCCACTGGCGTTTACCTCTATATCTGTTTTTGCTCTAACAACAATTCTACCTCTTCCTGTTTCAAAAGCATCTCTAATTCCTTGCATTCCTTGTATTATTCCTCCAGTTGGAAAATCTGGGCCCTTAACAAAGTGCATTAATTCATCTACGCTAATATCATTATTATCTATATATGCAATAATAGCATCACATATTTCGTTCATATTGTGAGGAGGCATATTAGTTGCCATACCCACAGCAATACCAGAAGCTCCATTTAATAATAACAGAGGAGCTTTTGATGGCATTACAGTTGGTTCCTGCAATGTATCATCAAAATTATTTCTAAAATCAACTGTATCTTTCTCTAAATCTAGTAAAACCTCTTCGGCCAAAGGATTAAATCTAGCCTCTGTATAACGCATAGCCGCAGCAGAGTCGCCATCTATTGATCCAAAGTTACCCTGACCTTTAACTAGCATATATCTTAGGCTCCATTCCTGAGCCATCCTTACCATAGCTTCATATACACTAGAGTCTCCATGTGGATGGTATTTACCTAAAACCTCTCCTACAATACGAGCTGATTTTTTATATTGCCCACCCGAAGTTAAACCTAATTCACTCATTCCATAAAGAACCCTTCTATGAACTGGTTTTAATCCATCTCTTACATCTGGAAGCGCTCTAGATACAATTACCGACATTGAGTAATCTATATACGCACTCTTCATTTGATCCTCTATATTGATCTTTTGTATCCTACCGTGATGTGTCTCTTCTAATTCCATTATTTATTTTCTAAATACTATATTAATTATTTTCTTTCTAAACGAATAGTTATTCTACAGAAAAGTTGGAATTACATTCTAACAATTTTATGTCTGAAAAATAACATACAAAAATACGATATTTTTTTGAATTGGAAAAGTATAATGACTATTTTAGCGCAAAATTTTAAAAGAAGATGCAATTACAATTTTCAAATGAAGTTAATGATATACTTAGCTATTCTAAAGAAGAAGCTATGAGGCTTGGTGGCTATATCATTTTGCCAGACCATATAGTATTAGGCATAATTAGACATAGAGAAAATACCGCTTGTTACTACCTTGTAAAAATGGGCATTAATATAGAAGAGCTTAAGAGTTTAATTGAGCAAAAGATATCAAAAACCGATACTATTCCTTACGAACAATCTGATATGCTTAGCCTAGCAAAATCTAGTGAAAACGCATTAAAAATCATGTTTTTAGAAGCAAGATCACTAAAAAGTGTTAAGCCAGACTCTGCACATCTTTTGCTTGCAATACTTAGGGGCGAAGAATGTAGTGTCCATCGTATTTTAGAAGAAAAGAATATGGATTGTGTATATGGACAATTCTTAGAACAAAA
>CAXYUL010000154.1:0-5063 GCA_964292095.1 uncultured Bacteroidales bacterium
CCCATACGTAAATTAAATATTAATTAAAAATATTTTGTGTAAAATGTTAAATATCTATCTGCACTACATATTCATTAAATGCAAGTAATTTTTTACAAAAGAGACCAAAAAACCATGGCTGAAATACTAATCATATCCAACCATTTGCCTATGAGACACTTGTGTAAATCAAAATAAAAAAAATAAAGTGAAAAAACCGACAGATATTGTCGCTATAATCTTAAAAAAGTCTCATCTTAAATCAAAAAAATAAGACCCCGATTTTTTTACAACTTTTTTTTGAAGTTACAAATATATATACAATTTCATTAGTATGAAAAATTTTTTAATTATAACTAAAAAAAAATTATCTATCTTAGATAAACTTTTTTTAAACTGTTCAAGTTTGCATCTATGCTACTATACAAAGCTCTAACAAAAGTTCTAGAACACTTATATCCACAAGCAATAGCAATATCCTCTACATGCAGCGGACTAGAAAAATCTTCTATTAATTTTTTAGCATAATTAAGCCTACAAGAATGTAAATATTGCCTAAATGTAGAGCCCATAATTAAGAAAGCATTAGCCGCATATGTCCTATTAGCTCCACAAATTTTTGCTAATTTATCTAAATTTAAATTAGAATCTAAAAATACCATATCAATATTCATAGCAAACTCTATTCTCTCACACAAAGAAAAAAGAGAACTATCCTTAGTACTCAACACAACTTGGCACTCACAAAATAAAGAACATGTACTATCTAAGTAATAATCTTTATTCTTAATAATTATACAATCAAATTTTCGCTCACAATAAAATAAAAACCACACTAAAAAATAATTTTTACTCCACAAATTTGTTAATACAGTCATTTTCATTGCTCGTACACCCCTTCTTTACCATTTTACACCACTCCGTAGGACCATAACCAGTAAACGATTTAAAGGCAGAATTAAAAGATACAAAAGAATTAAATCCGCACATAACATATAAATCATTAATACTAAGTGATTTATCTCTAATAAAATATTCACAAGCATGCTTAATCCTAAAGTAATTAACAAACTGATGAAAGTTCATAGAAATATTATTATTTAAAACATAAGAAATATACGTTTTATTAGTAAATACCTTTCTAGAAACCTCCCTAAGCTGCAAATTAGGATTTAGATAAGGCTTTTCATCTACAAAAAACTGGATAAGGTTATTTATTAAAATCAATTGTGTGTTATAATCATTTTCTAAAAACTCGAAAGAACACGATAACTTAATTTTAGACCTAGTACTTAAAAAGTACCTAATGGCTAAATACAGGTGTAAAAGGACAATAGCATAAATTGCGTAATCTAATATTACTCCACTATTACCTATGAATAAAATCCACAAAACTATAAACGATAATACTTCTACGCCTAGTAGTATTAGAACAATTTTCTTAATATCCTTTTTAGAAAAAATACTAGATTTTTGTTCTCTAAGCCTAAAGACATAGCCACTTAATAAAACATTATAAAATATTATAAAAGCTATATAAGCATATTTGGCCAAAAGAATTTGTCCATGCAACTGTTGTTCTGCAATTTCTGTAAGCTCAGCTAATAAAACAAAGCTAAATAAAAAATAGATTACAAAATTTTTTTTGGTCCTATTATTATTATCGTCATCTATATTTTGCACGTTTCTTTCAACTACAAATAAAGAAAGCAATATCGTTAAAATACACTGCTTAGAAAACAACAAGATTAAATCATTACAGGCAGTAAGCATATTTAGCAATACTATAAGAAAGAGCAATGCATAAAAAACGAACATTATTTTAAAAGCATTACTAAGAGCTCTTGTCTTTTTTAGGATAATAAATCTTACACAAAAAACTGCAGCTATACTAAGATAAATGAAGAATAACAATAATAGGCTCATAACTTTTTTTTTTACAAAGTTAAAAACCTATTAACTAAAATAATACACTATAAAAGTATATGTAGATAATAAATTGCTTATTTTTTTATTTCATCAAAGCCCTTTCCATATACTCCAGTTACACTTGCCACAGAAATAAAAGCATTTCTATCTATCTCTTTAATTATCTTGTAAACCATATTCATATCGGTTTTTCTAACTATCACCATCACTATTTTTGCTTGCTCTTTAGTATACCAACCCTGAGCATCTAACAAGGTTACCCCCCTGCCCATGTCTGAAATTATTGCATCCGCCACCTCTGAATATTTTTTAGAAAAAATAAATATTTGCAAAGACTGCTTTGTACCAGCAATAAATAAATCTACGGTATAACTACAAGCCCCAATTAAAATATAGCCATACAATACAGTTGCAAACCTTTGCCCAATATTTTCTACTCCAATAACGGCACCACTAGCATCAAAAATCTCTTTTGCTGGCAATAATAAAGAAGATCCAATAATAAAGATATCCAATGTTAAAATAATCCTACCAGGAGAAATGTTCCTGTATTTGTTAATCATTAATGCAACCATATCCGTACCACCAGTACTTCCTCCTTGAGAGAAACAAACTCCAATGCCTAGACCAGAAAGAACTCCTCCAAAAATTGCACACAACAATTTACCATTAGAAATTGCTATTTCATTAATAAAAGCTTGAGATAAAAACTGCGGAACAAATTCTAGAAATACAGTTGTTGCAAAAATTGCATAAACTGTTTTAACGCCAAAAGCCTTACCTAAAACTTTTAAAGATATTAATAATAAAATAATATTAATAGCAAAAAAAGTATAACTCACATTTATACCAAAGGCATAAAATAGAATTGCAGACATACCTGTTACTCCACCACCAACTAAATTATTAGGAATTAGGAATATATCCCAACCTAAAACATAGCAAAGCAAACCTACTGTAATTAAGATATAGGCTTTAACTTCACTTAAAACATTTTTTAATTTTATTTCCATTTTAACTTTAAATTTTTCTTTATTTGAGCAAAACCATTACCATAAACATTAGTAGCAGAACACACAGAAATAAATACAGTATCATCTATTTCCTTTGCAATTTCCTTAATTTGAGGTAATTGAGTTTTACGTGCCACTACAATAAGAACTTCACTCTCTTGCTTAGAATACCAGCCTCTAGACTTAATAGCTGTTACTCCGCCATACACCTTATTCATTATTGCATCCGCAATTTCTGAGTATTTTTTTGAAAAAATCATTATTTGCATAGATTGCTGAGGCCCAGTTAATAAGGCATCAACCATATAAGAGAAAGACACCATTTGTAAATAGCCATAAACCACTATCTGGAGTCCTTTGTCGGGAAGGAGCATAATAGATCCTATAATAATTAAATCGCAGTACAAAAATACCTTACCAGGAGAAGTTTCTCTGTATTTAGAAATTATAAGAGCAACAATATCGGTTCCACCAGTGCTTCCCCCCTCTTTAAAAACTAAAAATATACCAAATGCTCCTATTGTTCCTCCTATAATTGAGTTCAAAAATATTTCTTCTATATCAGATAAATTTACCAACCATTCCCACGATGGAAGTACCTGAAACATAAAAGAAGCAAAAAGAAAACTATAAACTGTTTTAAAGCCAAAGCCTCTTCCTAAAACAACAGTTCCAACAGCCAAAAGCAATAGATTTACAGTAAAATAGGTATAAGAAATAGGAATACCGGTTGCAAATTGCATTATTGTAGCAACACCAGGTAAGCCACCTCCAGAAATACCTTTTGAACTTATAAAAGCTATCCAACTAGCACAATATATAAAAACGCCAAGTGTAATTACAAAGTACGTTTTTAAAACTTTAAAGATATTATTAAGCATATATGCCTTATTAAATTATTAAGATACAATTTAGATATTTATTTCGCCATTAGAATAACAAACGGCAGAGCCCTTTATCAACACACGATCTTCTAGTAATTTACACTCTAAAACTCCTCCTCTATTAGATATTTGTTTAGCTAACAATTCTTTTTTTAGGAGACGATTTGCCCAAAATGGCACAAGTGTACAATGAGCAGATCCTGTAACGGGGTCTTCTAAAATACTGGCCTGAGGAGTAAAAAATCTTGAGACAAAATCAGAACTTTCACCCCCAGATGCTGTTATAATAACACCACCACAACCAAGGTTAATTTTATCAAAGAGACCTCTATCTATTTTTATGTTTTTTATATCATCAACGCTATCATAAACCAACATATAATCTCTAGATAAGTAAACTTCTTTAGGCTTTATACTCAAACTCTCGTAAATCTCTGGCGGTAAACTAGACTTCTTAGCTTCTCTAATTGGAAAGTTTAGAATATATTTTGTTTCTCCGCACTCCAGCTGTACATCTACCACAATTTCTCCCTCACTTGTTATGAATCTAATACTCGAATATTCTTCTTTTGTAGCAATATAATTGCTTTTTTTTAAGTAATTTTCTACCACAAATGCTGCGGCTAAAGTTGCATGACCACACAAATCTATTTCTAAATCTGGTGTAAACCATCTCAATTTATATGTATAATTATCTTGCTCCGTAATAAAAGCCGTTTCTGCAACAGCATTTTCAGCCGCAATTCTAAGTAAAATATCGTAAGGAAGGCTCTCTTTTAAAACTACAACACAAGCCGCATTACCACTAAAAACATTAGTGGTAAATGCATCTATATGAAATACTTTAAAACTACCTATCATATATAATTTTAGCAAACAACATTAATAATCTTAGATGGGACTACAATAATTTTTTTAATTCCACCTTCTCCAACATATTTAGCTGTATTCTCATTTTCTCTAACAGCCTGCTCAACTTCTTTTACAGACAAAGCCTTTGGCAACGACAATTTAAACCTCATCTTTCCATTAAAAGAAACTGGATATTCAAATATATTTTCTACGGTATAAGCCTCTACAAATTGTGGAAACTCGGCATTGTAAACACTACCATTCTTACCCAATAAGCTCCATAATTCCTCACAAATATGAGGTGCAAAAGAAGATAATAAAACCACTAATGGCTCCAAAATCTCTTTCTTATTGCATTTTAAATCTTGCAACTCATTTAGAGCGATCATAAATGCACTCTCAGATC
>CAXYUL010000155.1:0-5035 GCA_964292095.1 uncultured Bacteroidales bacterium
AGACACATTTTAGCCCCTCTACGGGTTTGGCAATTATAGTGAGCCATCATAGTGGGAGCACTAACGCTATAATTTACTGGCAAGCAATAATAATAAGCCAAGCAAGTCCTAAGAACCCCTACCATTTACTTACTAGATGTAGCGCAAGACAGCTTTGTGAGCAAACCCCACCATAAATAGCAAAACCCCAAAAGTTATACTAAAACTTTTGGGGTTTTGCTATTGTATGCCTCCCATTTGTATTTTATTTGTCGGGAAGATCATAAACTTTGTTATGCTTATTTTATTGCACTTGATTAAGCTTGCCTTTACTTCACTTCTTCAAAATCAACATCTGTAACCTCACCATCTTTGCCTCCTTGAGCATTAGAATTGGCTCCTGCACCAGCTCCAGGGTTAGGGCCTTGTTGAGCACCAGCACCAGCTCCAGGGTTACCTTGTGCACCAGCAGCTTTTGCCATATCTTCAGAAGCAGCATGCCATGCAGCATTTAAGGACTCTATAAGTTTATCAATATCTGCAATGTTTCCAGCTTTGTGAGCTTCTTTAAGTTTATTAGTAGCATCTTCAATTACAGATTTCTTTTCTGCAGGTATTTTATCGCCATATTCTTTAAGATTTTTCTCACTTTGGAATACTTGGGCGTCTGCGCTATTTAGCTTATCAACTTTTTCTCTCTCTGCTTTATCGGCAGCCTCATTAGCTTTTGCTTCATCCCTCATCCTCTTAATTTCATCATCAGATAATCCAGAAGAAGCCTCAATTCTTATCTTTTGCTCTTTTCCTGTGCTCTTATCCTTAGCAGAAACGTTTAGAATACCATTAGCATCAATATCAAATGTAACTTCAATTTGAGGAATACCTCTAGGAGCTGGAGTTATACCATCTAGATGGAATCTTCCAATTGTTTTATTATCTTTAGCCATAGGTCTCTCGCCCTGCAATACGTGAATCTCTACAGATGGTTGATTATCAGATGCTGTACTAAATACTTCTGATTTTCTAGTAGGAATAGTAGTGTTAGACTCTATAAGCTTTGTGAATACTCCACCGTAAGTTTCTATACCTAAAGAAAGAGGAGTTACATCTAGTAATAATACATCTTTTACATCTCCTGCAAGTACACCGCCTTGAATAGCAGCACCAATAGCAACTACCTCATCTGGGTTAACACTCTTGTTAGGTTCTTTGCCAAAAAACTTTTTAACAATTTCTTGTATAATAGGTATACGAGTAGAACCACCAACTAAAAGTACCTCATCAATATCACTAGCTTGTAATGAAGCATCAGATAATGCTTTTTGGCATGGTGCTACAGTTCTTTGAATTAAGCTATCAGCTAATTGTTCAAATTTTGACCTAGTAAGGCTTGCAACTAAGTGTTTTGGAACACCGTCAACTGGCATAATATAAGGTAAGTTAATCTCTGTAGAAGTTTGAGAAGAAAGCTCTATTTTAGCTTTTTCTGCAGCTTCTTTTAATCTTTGTAGTGCCATAGGATCTTTAGAAAGATCTATACCGCCATTATCTTCTTGGAACTTAGCTATTAACCAATCTATAATTACGTGGTCAAAATCATCACCACCTAAGTGAGTATCTCCATTTGTAGATTTAACTTCAAAAACGCCATCACCTAATTCCAAAATAGAAATATCAAATGTGCCACCACCAAGGTCAAACACAGCCACCTTAGCCTCTTGTTTCTTTTTATCCAAGCCATAAGCAAGAGCTGCCGCAGTAGGCTCATTAATAATTCTTCTTACTTTTAAACCTGCAATTTCGCCAGCCTCTTTAGTAGCCTGTCTTTGAGAATCGTTAAAGTAAGCTGGAACTGTAATAACAGCCTCTGTAACCTCTTGTCCTAAATAATCCTCGGCAGTTTTTTTCATTTTTTGAAGTACCATTGCCGAAATTTCTTGAGGAGAGTATAACCTTCCATTTATATCAATTCTAGGTGTATTATTTTCTCCTTTTGCTACTTTATACGGAACTCGTTTAAGTTCTGGCATTACTTGATCGTAAGTCTCACCCATAAATCTCTTTATAGAGAAAATGGTGTTCTGAGGGTTAGTAATAGCTTGTCTCTTTGCTGGATCACCAACTTTTCTTTCACCATTGTCTGTAAAAGCTACAACAGAAGGTGTTGTTCTTTTTCCCTCGCTATTAATAATAACAGCAGGCTCATTACCTTCCATTACTGATACACAACTATTAGTAGTTCCTAAGTCTATTCCAATAATTTTTCCCATAATATTGTTCTCCTTTTAATAATATTTAATATTTTATTTCTCTTTTTATTTCTCTTTTTTAGTTGATATTTTAAAAAAGACATCTTGCTTTTCGCTAAAGTTGTGCCAAAGCATTTTAACTGCCAATGTGGCATAATTTGGACGTTTCAAATTTATTTACTTGTTTTGCATCATTTTTAAAAACTAAATTATGTCATCAGAAGGAACATCACGTGTAATAACTACCCACAAGCTATTAGAAATGAAGCAAAAAGGTGAGAAAATAGCAATGCTAACAGCTTATGACTATACATCTGCAAAAATAGTAGATGACGCAGGAATAGATATTATTTTAGTTGGCGACTCTGCTGCCAACGTAATGGCTGGCTATGAAACAACTCTTCCTATTACATTAGACCAAATGATTTATCATGCTCAAAGTGTTATGAGGGCCGTAAAAAATCCACTAGTAGTTGTAGATATGCCTTTTGGAACATATCAAGGAAACTCTAAAGAGGCTGTTCATAATGCTATTAGAATAATGAAAGAATCGCAAGCAGATGCAATAAAAGTTGAAGGAGGAGAAAAGATTATGGAATCTGTAAATAGAATATTATCTGTTGGTATTCCTGTAATGGGGCATTTAGGTTTAACACCTCAGTCAATTCACCAATTTGGCACTTATGCAGTTAGAGCTAAAGAAGATGCAGAGGCAGAACAATTATTAAAGGATGCTATTGCACTAGAAAAAGCAGGATGTTTTGCTATTGTACTAGAAAAGATACCAGCAGAATTAGCAAAAAGAGTAGCAGAAACGCTATTAATTCCTGTAATAGGAATAGGTGCAGGAATGTATTGCGATGGACAGGTGTTGGTTATGCATGATATGCTAGGGCTAAATAATAATTTTTCGCCAAGATTTTTAAGAAGGTATGCCTCATTACATCAAGAGTGTCTTAGGGCATTTAAAGCCTATGTTTCAGATTTTAAATCTTATAATTTCCCTAACGAACACGAACAATATTAACATACCACCAATGGAAAATTTTTACCGCCAAATGTCTGACAAAGAAATTAAGAATATTAGTAGTAGAATTCTTTATGAGGATAATCATATGCTAGTGTACAATAAAGAAAGCGGTGATATTGTTCAAGCAGACAAAACTGGCGACGAGTGTTTAAGTGAAACCATAAAAGCCTTTATATCTATAAGAGATAGCAAACCTGGAGCTGTGTTTTTAGGTGTAGTACATAGAATAGATAGGCCTGTTAGCGGTGCTGTAATTTTTGCAAAGACCTCTAAAGCTTTAGAGCGCTTAAACAAAGCATTAAGAGAAGGTCAAATTCATAAAACCTATTGGGCATTAGTATGTAATAAGCCAAGTAGCCAAGAACAAGAACTCACGCATTATCTAACTAGGAACGAGCAAAAAAACAAATCCTATGTATCTGATAAACCAAAAGTAGGATCAAAAGAAGCAAAACTAAAATATAAACTAATTAAGTGTACAAAGAACTATTTTTTATTAGAAGTGGAACTTTTTACCGGCAGACACCACCAAATTAGAGCACAACTTTCTGCGATTGGCTGTACAATAAAAGGAGATTTAAAATATGGGGCTCCCCGTTCTAACCCAGACGGAAGCATTTCTCTGCACTCTAGGACTATAAAATTTATCCATCCTGTAAAACTAGAAGAAGTGAAGATAATAGCACCTACTCCAATTGCTTGGAACACTTTTTTTAATAACTAATAACTAAATATACTTGGTAACAATAATAATTACCAAGTATATTTGCTCATATCAACTCCCTTGGCCTGCTCTTCTCTGATAAAAGTAGACGAGATATCCATTAATGGAGCATCTAAAAACTGTGTTCCGTATTTTATGCACAAAGCTTTTCCGTCATAATTGCTCCTAGGATACACCCAAACTCTAAAATTTGCAAGTATCTCTTTCCATTTATACCATTTTTCTATAATATCCAAATTATCAGCACCAATAACAATAACTAGCTCAGCATCTGTAAATTCGGCTTTAATTGCCATGAGCGTATTGTACGTATAATAGGGCGGTTTAAGCCTATATTCTATATCATTTATTTTTAATTCTTTTCTTCCCGACAAATTATCTTTATCATGTTTTGGGCAATAATGGGCATTAAATCTAATAACTGCCTTCTTAAGATGTTCTAACTTTGCGCAATTAAGTTCGCTACTCAACAATGGCTTAAGTGGGTTTTGAGGACTTGGCACAAGATGCACTTGGTCTACACTCATATTATCTAGGATATACTTAGCAATACTTATATGGCCAATATGTAAAGGATTAAAAGACCCAAAATATAATGCTATAATCATAAAGAAATATAAATTATCTATTTGAGCTACAAAAATTTAAAACTATCTCTTCTGCCTTATTTAGGGCAAGTTCTAAATTATCATTAACAATAATAGTATCAAATTCATTTGCAAAAGCTAACTCCTCGTTTGCTTTTGCTATTCTCTTTTCTATAGCTTGAGCATCATCTGTTGCTCTATTAATTAATCTTTCTCTCAAAACAGTTACAGATGGGGGTTGAATAAAAACTGCTAAGGAGTTTTTACCATATAGCCTTTTTAAATTTAGCCCACCTTTAACATCTATATCAAAAACAATAATATTACCTTTTTCCCAAATTCTTTCAACCTCAGTTTTAAGTGTTCCATAGTATGATCCTTTGTATACCTCTTCATATTCTACAAAATCTCCATTAGATATTTTATCCTCAAAATCATTTGGAGTAAAAAAATAATAATCCTTACC
>CAXYUL010000156.1:0-4902 GCA_964292095.1 uncultured Bacteroidales bacterium
ATATGCATTTAATAATAATTACACTTTTGCTAATAATAATGATTACGATTATGTTTATATTTAATGATAAGCGTAGTTTACCTAAGATGCCTTTGCTTGGAATAGACTGGTTTGGAATGTTTTTATGGGGAGCTGGCATTTTATCTATTCTTTATGTTTTGGTTTATGGTAATCATCTAGATTGGTGGCAATCTAAACAAATAAGAATTGCTCTTATTGCTGGCGCAAGTATAATAGCTCTTAATATTCTTAGGGCATCGTTTATTAGACATCCATTTATACCTCTAATAACTTTTAAATACAAAATAGTCTATACAACTGTATTCTTATTTTTTATTGTTGATATTCTCCTTGCTCCATCTCATATATTAGAGCATATTTACTTAGAAAAAATTCTTGGCTACGACTCCATAAACTACATTAATCTTAATTACATCATTTTGATAGGTGTTTTTGTAGGCGGTATTTTTTCTTACTATACTTTTGCAATAAAAAAATGGGGATATAAAACTATGACTGTTATTGCTTTTAGCTGTATTATTATTTATTTGCTAATATTTTACTTTATAGTTGATTATAACCTTAGTAAATCTAGTTTATTCCTTCCTTTATTTTTAAGAAGTTTTGCATATGTAATAATCTCTATTTGCTTTTTAACATCATTAAGCAGAGTGCCATTTGAGCATTTTTTTAATGCCGTTTCTGTTCAAGGTTTTGCTAGTGCTGCAATAGGAGGAATTTTTGGGGCATCCGTTATAGAACACTTTTTTAAAGTTCTATTTAATAAAAACTTTAATAATATATCATCCAGCCTAGATAATGTTAATACTACAATTAATAGATTCATCACATCAGAATTAACACAAAAAATAAACGAACAAGTTTTGCTTGTAAGTATAAAAGAAATATATGGTTATTTATGTATTGGAGCAATACTTTGTCTATTGATATTCCTTTTAAAGGAAAGTGATATTAGACCAAAGAATGTTATTCATCCAACATATAATGCAATAGCAAGAGCTATAAGAAAAAGCTTTTAGAATACATGCTATATATAAATAGAAAAAGGGGATAACTAAATTTAGTATCCCCTTTATTCATTTCCTGATTAATTATTCTTGGCTAATTGCTCCTACTGGACAAGCATTAGCACAAGTACCACAATCTGTACATGCACTTGGATCTATTTTATAGATATCACCTGCTGAAATAGCTCCAACAGGACATTCGTCAATACAAGTACCGCAAGCTGCGCAATCTTCTGAAATTTTATAAGCCATGACTTTATAATTTATTTAATTGTTAAATTGCAGGCAAAGATATAAAAATCTTTACAAATACACTAAAATTATTTAAGTATTAGTATCCAAATATATCTTCTAGCGTTAAATACACTATCTTACCATATTTGTCGGGAGTAAGACTCTTAATATCTAATTGGTTCTTATCACCCAAAATTGCTAAATTAAATGTTCTTCCTTTTACATTTTCTTGTTGGAACTTAACAACATCCATTAAAGTAAAATTCTTTAGCTTCTCAAATAAATCTTTTCTAGCATCGTAATTTAGTCCAAGCTCCCTTGCATATACATATTCAGTTAACACATCTTGCTTAATAATACGTTCTGTAGACAATGATGCCAGTAGAGATTCTTTTGCTAGCTTAAACGCATTTTCTGATTCTGGCATATTATTTAATATATCATCAAAAGCAGAAATTGCATCCATCATTTTATCATTTTGAGTAGCTATCATAGTTGACAAAAAATAATTCTGGTCTAATCTCTGTGGAATATTAAAAGATGCACCTGCCGAATATGCAAGACCTCTAGCTTCTCTCATTTCTTGGAACACTATAGAGTTCATTCCTCCGCCAAAATAATTGTTATACAATTCTATTATAGGATTTTTTGTAACATCAAATGTCTCACCTTTATTAGAATACGAAAGCATATAAATTTGTTTTGCATCGTACGGTGCAATATAAACCGCTGGCTCTTTAGTTTGTAGCATTGGCATATTTACCTTGGCTAAGCTTATTAATTCCTTTGGCGCTTTATGGGTTTAATTAAGTACGTTAAGTATCTCCTCTTTACTCATTGGCCCATAGTAAAGTATCTCGTGCTTATAACCAAACAATCCTTTAATCTCCTGTAATAAAACATCAGATGTTATACTCTTTAAAGCTGCATTAGAAATTTGTTTAGTACTTGGATTATTTTTACCAAAATATAGGTATTTTGCTAATCTACTAAAACATTCGTTCTGACTAAGTTTAGAATTTATTCTGCTCTTAAAAATATCATCTTTTAAGCTCTTTAATACTGCATCATCACCCTTTACACTAGTAATTTTATCTTCTACCAAAGCCAATGCCTCATTTAAATTTTCGTTTAATCCCGACAAAATTACATTAGTTTTATATGTACCACATTTAATTTTAAAAGAACAAGCTAATTTATATAACTTTTGCTCTATCTCTTGTGAACTTAATTTATCTGTTCCTAAATAATTAAAATAATCTACTGCTGGAGAAATAACATTACTATTAATAGAACCTTTTTCTGTAACAAAACTTAAAGAGAAAATATCGTTAGTAGTATTTTGCTTATATAAGACCTCTATTCCGCTATCGGTTTTAAGAACTTCTAAATCTTTGCTGAAATCTAAAAACACTGGAGATATTGGAGTAACATTAGCAGCAGCAAGCTGTATATCTTTTAAGAATTGGCTAGAAGTATCTCTGTTAGTTAATATTGGAGTAATTTTTGGCTTAGCAATTTTTACTTCATTTACATCTTTGCCAATTAATTTATTTACCACAACATAATTATTTGAAAAATATTTGTTTGCATATTTAACAATATCTTCTTTTGTAAGTTTCTCTAATCTACCTAATTGCTCTACATCATCTTTCCATGAACTTTTATTAATAAAGGAGCCAATCATCATCATTGTTCTAGCACAATTATCTTCTAATCTATACATTAAGTTTTTTTTGTAATTGTTAATGGTAGCTTTTAATAGGTCTTCACTAAATTCTCCTTTTTTTAATAATTCAATTTGCTCTAACATTATTTCTTTTGCCTGTTCTAAGCTCTGCCCCTCTTTTGGAGATGCATTCATTACAAAAGTAGAGAAATCTGGTTGCTCAGAAGAATAAGCATCACATGATAATAATTTTTGTGCTTGTACAACACCTAAATCTATAATACCCGCATTACCATTACACAATACATTTGATAATAATGTTAATGTATCTAAATTAGCATAACTTTCACCTGGGAATCTCCAAGCCAATGAAATATTCTCAGACTCTAAACCATATACATTTTTTACTATTGGTTCTGTGATAGGATCCTCTGGCTTAATTTCTAATGGTTTTAAATTGTCATTTGGCTGCATATCAGAAAAATATTTTTCTATTGTGGCAACCATTGTATCTATATCAAAATCTCCTGAAACACATATAGCCATATTATTTGGAACATACCATTCTTTATAGTAGTTCTTAATATTTGTGATAGATGGATTTTTTAAGTGTTCTTGAGTTCCTAATACTGTTTGTGTCCCATATGGGTGGTGAGGAAATAGAGCAGATGCAATAGCTTGGACAACCTTTCTAGAATCGTCTGTTAAAGACATATTTTTTTCTTCATAAACAGTTTCTAGTTCTGTGTGAAATCCCCTAATAACATTATGTTTAAATCTATCTGCCTGAATTTTAGCCCAATTCTCTATTTGATTAGATGGTATATCCTCTATATAGACTGTCATATCCTCGCTTGTAAAGGCATTTGTTCCCTCTGCTCCAATTGCCGCCATAAGGTTATCGTACTCGTTAGGAATGGCATATTTAGATGCTAAGTAAGAGATAGAATCTATTTCTGCATATACTTTAGCTCTTTTTAGAGAATCTGTTAAAGTACGATACACTTCAAATTTTGCCTCTATCTTATCTAGCAATTCCTTTTCTTGTTCATAATTTTGTGTGCCAAATTGTTCTGTACCTTTAAACATTAAATGCTCAAAATAATGGGCTAAACCTGTGGTTTGAGCAGGATCATTTTTTCCTCCTACCCTAACAGCTATAGCAGTCTGAATTCTTGGTTTATCTTTGTTTACTGTCATATAAACCTTTAAACCATTCTTTAGGGTGTAGATTTTAACATTTAACGGATCGTTTGCCACCGTTTCGTACGTATACTTTGCCGTACACATAGAAAAAAACAAGCCTAAACATAATAATAGGCTTACTTTAAATAGTGATTTCATAAACTTTATAGTTAGAATTTATTAATAAATTAAAGAACATCAACAAATGTAGCAATTATTGTATTCAATTACTATCTTTGCATAAAATTTTTAATATAATTCATGAGAAATTACAAATATACACTCGCACTATTTTTCTTTAGTTTTTTTCTCTTAATGTGTTTAAGCTCATACTCCCAAAATAGAGAAAAAGCTAATGACGTTTTAGTATTTTCTAAACGCGAGCACAATTTTGGTAAGTTTCATTTAGATAATGGAGTAAAATCACATACATTTACCTTTAAAAATACGGGTAAACTCCCTGTAATTATATTTAAGGCTGTACCCTCTTGCGGCTGTGTTAAAGCAGAATGGACTCAAACACCAATAAATACTGGGGCCAGCGGAAATATTAAAGTAAGCTACCTAAACAACATGGGATTACGCACTTTTTCTGAAAAAATTTATGTATACACATCATTGTCTACATCCCCATTTACAATAATAGTTAAAGGAGATGTAGCCCCTGGTCATTCAAAAAAATAGATATGAATACAATAATAATTACTAAAAAAACAATTTGTTCTATACAATTATTTTTATTTTGCGCATTACTTAGCTTTGTTTCTAAGCTAAGTGTTTTTGCTC
>CAXYUL010000157.1:0-4897 GCA_964292095.1 uncultured Bacteroidales bacterium
GCTTCTAATGCAGTTCTTATTTCTTTATCTGTCTTCCCTACACCAGCAAAAACAATTTTACTAGGAAGAAAACCTAATTTAATAGCTAAAGCAACCTCATTTCCACTTACGCAATCTGCTCCTAACCCATAGCTTTTAATTATAGAGAGAATTTTTTCGTTTGCATTGGCTTTTAAGGCGTAATGCGCTGAATATCCGTACTTATTTATTAAATTACTGTACTGTGTAAGGGTCTTATTCAATAACTCTACATCATAAAAATAAAAAGGGGTCTCAATGCTATTAAAAGCATCAATTACAGTTGCTGGTACCATTGTGTCACTAATTTAAGTTTCATATTAAAATTTATTCTGCAAAAGTAAGGAAATTTTTAATAATTTTGCAGGGTTTTAAATATAAGTATACAGATAAATAACTTTTAAATATAAATATTATGAATAAAGGACCAATTTCTCAGTTTATAACACATCACTATCGCCATTTTAATTCTGCGGCTTTAGTTGATGCTGCAAAAGGATATGAGGAACAATTAAAAGACGGTGGAAAAATGATGCTTGCTATGGCGGGCGCAATGAGTACAGCAGAACTTGGATTATCACTTGCCGAGATGATTAGACAAGATAAAATACATATTGTATCTTGTTCTGCAAATAATCTAGAAGAAGATATAATGAACCTAGTGACTCACTCACACTACAAGAGAGTGCCAAATTATCGCGATCTAACCCCAGAGCAAGAACATGAGTTACTAGAAAATCACATGAATAGAGTAACTGATACTTGTATTCCAGAAGAAGAGGCTTTTAGACGCTTAGAAAGACACCTTGTTGACGTTTGGAGCGATGCAGCCGCTAAAGGAGAAAGGTATCTTCCTTACGAATTTATGTACAAATTAATTAGGAGCGGAGTTTTGGAACAATATTATGAAATAGATCCAAAAGACAGTTGGGTACTTGCTGCATGCGAGAAAAACATTCCAATAGTTGTTCCTGCATGGGAAGATAGTACAACAGGTAATATTTTTACAGCACACTGTATAAAAGGAGAATTTCAGCCGAACCTAGTTAAAAACGGAATTGAAACTATGATATTCTTAACTGAATGGTATAGAGCTAATTCTGGCGGTAAAGGTGTTGGATTCTTTCAAATTGGTGGTGGTACTGCAGGCGATTTTCCAATTTGTGTTGTTCCAATGATGGCTCAAGATTTAGAATGGCACGATGTTCCACTTTGGAAATACTTCTGCCAAATTTCAGACTCTACAACTTCATATGGCTCATATTCTGGCGCTGTTCCAAATGAAAAAATTACTTGGGGTAAATTAGATGCCCAAACACCTAAGTTTATAGTTGAATCTGATGCAACAATTGTTGCTCCGCTTATTTTTGGCTATGTTCTTGGTTGGTAATATACTTTATTAGTATAATATAAACTAAAAAAATACCCCAAAGCAAATTATTATATGCTTTGGGGTATTTATTTTCAATTACTTTATTAATTACCTTATTAATTACTTTTTAAATAATCTCACCTAAATGCTCTTTTCTTAGTAAATCTAAAACGGTTTTAACTGGATTAAATGTTATTAATGGTACCTCTACAAACTGTGTATTCCATTTGCTCATTGCTCCGTTCCATAAGCCCGGAAGTTCTTGGGCTTTAAGGTCTATCCCCTTATAACTTTTAATAGAAATAAAGCCAGCAGTTTTATCTGTAAAATCTAATAAATTAAATTTATTACCTTTATAATCCATCACAGAACAAACTAAATCAACAGGATTAAAATGTGATGCATTTCTAACTTTCTCTAAATATTCTTTATTAGATAAATCAATCTGAGCACCTTCTAATATCTGCAAAGAACTATAATTATCTGTATCTAGTATTACATAAGGTCCTCCACCAGGTTCACCCTCGTTCTTAACCATACCACAAACCCTTATAGGCCTATTAAGCTTCTCTTTAAGTTTAGAAATTTCTTCCTTTCTACTTAGCTTCTGCTCTATATTACCACAATAATAAACACAAAACTCATTCTTTAAAAATAATTTTATTTCTTCTAAAAGAGCATTATCAATAGCATCATCTAAATCTAAGCGTTTAAGATAATTATGACATAGCTTTGTAAGCTTAATTGCCCTAGAAACTAAGCACTTTTTCCATTTAACCGTTTGCTCTATATAATCTTCTCTTACAACATTATCAATATTTTTAACAATAATAATATCGGCTTTAATCTCATTTAAATTAGAAATTAAGGCCCCATGTCCAGCAGGCCTAAACAACAAAGACCCATCCTCTTTTACAAATGGCTTATTCTCTAAATCTGCAGCTACAATATCGGTAGAAGAAGATTGCCCCGTAAAAACTATATTATACTTACAATTATATCTACTTTGATAATCTTCTTTAACTCTATCAAAAAGTTCTTTAAAACCATTTAAATGCTCTGGAGAAACAGTAACAACAATATTTACAACATTATCTGCTCCCTTTGCATACAACGCACCCTCCACTAAATGTTCCTCAAACGCCGTTCTAGATTTATCCTTATACGCATGAAACTCAATTAAACCCTTAGGAGTAGAACCATAATTTAAACCCTTATCAGATAAAACCAAGCATAACAAATTCTTATTATTTAAAAAAGGAAATTTAAAAAAATATTTAAAAAACATTGCAGTTTTGCTATTCTCCTTTAATTGCTCTCCTCTATTTAAAACCTCTAGCGCCTCAAACAGATCCTTAAACATTCTAGTTGCAGCCCCAGAAGCCGGCACAAATTTACATATCACCCCATCAAAAACATTACAAGCCACACTCTCGGCTTGCTCTTGTTCTGATATTTGAACAATCCCATTATTTAGCGTTGCGGCATCAATAATCTTTAAAAAAGGAAAACCACTTTTAAAGTTCTCCATTTGCTGCTCAAATGTTTTAAAAGAAATACCTCTGCTCTGTAATTCTTTTTTCTGATCTTCAGTTAACTCACTCATAACAAAATACTTTAACTATATAAAACTAATAATTAAACTCTCTTCTGTACTTATATAAACTTCTCTGATTCTCAAAGCCCAAAGGTTCATCTCTTAAAATAGAATCTTGTTCAAATATAGGAAATATTTTTAACAAAGCATCTGCAATTTCTTTCTGTCCCATATTCTTAAAATCTATATAATAATCCTCTTTTCTATAACAAGGATCCTCAGCAATTAAAAAGCTCTTAAGTTCATTTATACCAAAAAACTCAGCCGCCTGTCTAACAACCATCTGAGTACCATTAATTTTCCCTTCCAAAGAATAACCTGCTAAATGAGGACTAGCAAGAGTTGAAACGTTTAAAACGTCCAAAGAGATATTAGGTTCATTATTCCAAACATCTAAAACAATGGCCTTTAACTTATCTTTATACTCTAATAAAAAGCTATCAATCAACACTTCGCCCCTAGATGCATTTATAAAAATTGCCCCTTCTCTAATTAGTTCAAAAAACTTTTTATTAATCATCTTAAAAGAGCTTTCATTTAATGATGGATGCATGCTCACAATATCAGAATTTCTAAGTAAAAAATCTAAAGGAACAAAGGGATTATTATTTTTACTTACTCTTCCCGACAAATACTCTTTCTCCTTAAATGGATCATTAATAAGAATATTAAAGCCCAAGAAACGGCCAAAAGCTGCAACTTCTTTACCAACATGTCCATAGCCAACTATACCAATAGTAAGAGGCTCTAATCCCTTAGCAGGCAAAATATTAAGTCCTAATTTTTCTGCAACATAAAACAAAGAAGTAAAAACATATTGCATAACTCCCCTAGCATTACAACCAATAGCATTAGTAAAAGTAATATTATTAGCCTTACAATAATCTAAATCTACATGATCTTGGCCAATAGTAGCAGAAGCAATAAATTTTACAGAACTAGCACCTAACAAAGACTCATTACACTTAGTCCTAGTTCTTATTATAATTCCATCCACATCTTTTAAATCAGAATTTTTAATATCAGAACCCTTCATATACAGCACTTTAGCATAAGGCTCAAAAACGCCATCAATAAATGGGATATCCTTATCAATTATTATTTTAATCATATCTATTAATCTATTTTAAAATTATATCACTCACCACCTCTGCACCCATCTGTTTATTAATATTCTTAACTAGCTCTTCTTTAACAAAATACAGCTGGCTTCTTATCATAGAAGACGAAATATTGCAATACAACTTTCTATCTTTATAATACTTATTATAGGTAATTTTAGCAACATTTTCTCCAACTATCATATCCCAGGCTTTAAAAATTCTAAGTCTAATTAACCCCTCCTCTAAACCCTCTTGCTTAATAAACTGTGCAATTGCCTCAGAAATAGGTTTACTACTTTCTCTTTTCATTAGTAAATATCTTAAATACCATATTAAATATCCTACAAATCTGTATATCTCCCATTTTCCACTCTAAAACTTTTACTTATATCATGCACAGATTTAAGCACCAAATCCATCCTAACTTTATTACTATCACTTATAAAAATTTGACCAAAATCACTAGTAGACACCAAATTTATCAGATACTCAACTCTTTGCATATCTAATTTATCAAAAACATCATCTAAAAGTAAAATTGGCTTTCTAGCCCTAATAAATTTCATAATTACAAACTGCGCTAATTTAAGAGAAATAATAAAGCTCTTCTGCTGGCCTTGCGAACCACACTGTCTTAAAGGATGATCATTAATACAAAACAACAAATCATCTCTTTGTATCCCACCAGTTGTATATTTTAAAGCCAAATCCCTACTCCTATTATCCTTAAACAACTCTAACAAACACTTATTATCTAACTGCGACCTATACAAAACAGAAATTTGTTCTTTATCCAAGCTAAGCTCC
>CAXYUL010000158.1:0-4874 GCA_964292095.1 uncultured Bacteroidales bacterium
AAATAGATTTGAATTGTATTAAAAACACTTATAAAAAACGGCCATGTGATTCTCACAAAGGAACACATGGTCATGCTTTGTTAATTGTAGGTAGCACAAATAAAATGGGAGCAGCTATAATTGCCTCAAAAGCTTGAGGATTATTCATTGCAAGGTCTGCTAAAACTTTACGATTTAAACCAACATTGCTTTTAGCAAGCTTTCCGATAAATTGAGAATAATTCATGCCGTGAACACGAGCAGCAGCATTTATCCTTTGAATCCACAAAGAGCGGAATAATCTTTTCTTAGTCTTACGGTCTCTATAAGCGTAAGTTAATCCCTTTTCATAGGTATTTTTGGCAACTGTCCATACATTAGCTCTAGCTAAGAAGTTACCTCTGGTTTGTTTTAAAATCTTTTTACGGCGAGCTCTAGATGCTACCGAATTTACCGATCTTGGCATACTTAATTGTTTTTGTGAATGTTAGCGTTCTTCTCCATAAGAATCTTTTTCTGCTAAACACTCGGTTAATAAATAGTTAAGCTAAAATTAAGGCTTTAACTCTCTTTTGATCAACGTCACTAATAACAGCTGTGTGAGTTAAATTTCTTTTTTGCTTAGTTGTTTTTTTAGTCAAAATATGACTCTTGAAAGCGTGCTTTCTTTTAATTTTACCCGATCCGGTAAGCTCAAAACGCTTTTTTGCACCGGAATTGGTCTTCATCTTAGGCATTGCTTAAAATATTTAGTTAGTAAAAAATTTATTTCTTTTTGCTTGGAGCAAGCATCATTATCATTCTCTTGCCTTCCAATTTTGGCATTTGTTCTGCCTTTCCATAATCCTCCAATTCAACAGCAAAACGCAATAAGAGTTTTTCTCCTTGTTCTGCAAATAAAATTGAACGACCTTTAAAAAAGACAAAAGCCTTAACTTTTGATCCCTCTTCTAAAAAGCCTTGAGCATGTTTTAACTTAAACTGGAAGTCATGTTCATCAGTATTAGGTCCAAAGCGTATCTCCTTTATAACAACTTTACTTGCATTAGATTTTATTTCTTTTGCTCTCTTCTTCTGCTGGTATATATACTTTTGGTAGTCTATAATCTTACATACAGGAGGTTCAGCGTTAGGCGAAATCTCAACTAAATCCAATTCCAAATCAGCAGCCAATTTCAAAGCCTCTTGTAGCGAGTACACACGTTGCTCTGGGATATTTTCTCCCACAACTCTCACTTGGGGCGAAGTTATCTCCTCATTTGTTTTTGGCCCTTCTTCTTTTTGAGGTGCTCTGTCAAATCTTCTATCAGATCTGTTATTGTTGTTTGCGCCTGAGGGTTGTCTAGGTTTTTTGAAAAATCCTCCAGGACGCGGTTTAAAAGGTGTTGCGATATACTTATCCTCCTATTTTAATTAATAAACTTATTTTAATTGATTTTTAATTTCTTCCTTTATGTAATCTATAAAAGAGTCAACTGTCATAATGCCTAAATCCTCTCCTCCTTGCTTTCTAACAGAAACACTTTCTGCTACCATCTCTTTCTCACCTACGATTAACTGATAAGGCATTCTCTTTAACTCATTCTCTCTTATCTTTTTACCAATTGTCTCATTTCTTTCGTCAATTGAGGCGCGAATATCGGAATTATTCAGTAAACTACAAACTTTTTTTGCAAAATCATTATATTTTTCGCTTACTGGAACTAATACTACCTGATCAGGTGCTAACCAAAGAGGGAATTTTCCACCTGTATGTTCTAACAATACAGCAACAAATCTTTCCATAGATCCAAATGGTGCTCTGTGTATCATTATTGGTCTATATTTTTTATCATCTGCACCTGTATATTCTAGATCAAATCTTTCTGGCAAGTTGTAGTCTACCTGAATTGTTCCTAATTGCCACTTTCTTCCAATAGCATCCTTAACCATAAAGTCTAATTTAGGGCCATAGAAAGCAGCCTCGCCTAATTCTACAACTGTATTAAGGCCTTTCTCTTTTGCGGCATCTATAATAGCAGCCTCTGCCTTTTCCCAATTTTCGTCTGTCCCAATATATTTTTCTCTATTATTAGGATCTTTTAAAGATATTTGAGCAGTGTAATTATCAAAATTTAAAGTCTTAAAAATATATAATACAATGTCTATTACTTTACAAAACTCCTCTTTTAATTGATCTGGTCTAACAAACAAGTGAGCATCATCTTGAGTAAAGCCTCTAACTCTTGTTAAACCGTGTAACTCTCCACTTTGCTCATAACGATATACTGTTCCAAACTCTGCAAAACGCAATGGTAGATCTTTATATGAACGAGGTTTGGTCCTATAAATCTCGCAATGATGAGGACAATTCATTGGCTTTAATAAAAATTCTTCTCCTTCTTGTGGCGTATGTATTGGCTGAAATGAATCAGCACCATATTTAGCATAGTGTCCAGATGTTACATAAAGTTCTTTCTGACCTATATGAGGTGTAATAACTGGCAAATAGCCATGGTCTTTTTGTACCTTTCTTAAAAAATTTTCTAGTTTTTCTCTTAGCGCAGCTCCTCTTGGTAACCATAATGGCAAACCAGCTCCAACTCTTTGAGAAAAGGCAAAAAGTTCTAATTCTTTTCCTAATTTTCTATGGTCTCTTTTTTTTGCCTCCTCTAACATTATTAAGTATTCATCTAAAAGGGATCTTTTAGGGAATGTTACTCCGTAAATACGAGTTAACATTTTATTTTTTTCGTTTCCTCTCCAATATGCACCAGCAATTGATGTAAGTTTTACAGCCTTAATCACCGAAGTATCTACAAGGTGAGGCCCCCTACATAAATCTGTAAAAGAACCATTTGTATAGAACGTAATAGTACCGTCTTGTAAGTCTTTTATAAGATCACATTTATATTGGTCGCCCTTTTCTGTATAAACACGCATGGCTTCATCTTTGGTAATATCTTTTCTTATAAAGCTTTCTTTAGAACGAGCAAACTCTAACATCTTATCTTCAATAGCTTTAAGATCACTTTCTGCTATTGTTTTATCTCCTAAATCTACATCATAATAAAAACCAGTCTCAATAGCTGGGCCTATCCCAAATTTAATTCCTGGATATAAGGCTTCTAATGCTTGCGCCATTAGATGTGACGAAGAATGCCAGAATGTATACTTTGCCTGATCGTCTTCCCACTTATGTAGTTTTACAATAGAGTCTGTGGTAATTGGCCTTAACAAATCATATATTTGACCATTAACGGAAATAGCTAATACCTCCGATGCTAACCTTGGGCTTATGCTTTTTGCTATATCTAGCCCCGAAATGCCGCTATTAAATTCACGCACACTCGAATCTGGAAATGTAATCTTTATCATATCTTTAAGTAAGTGACTATAATCTTGTTTATTAATTTAAGCAACAAAGGTAAAAAAATAATATTAGAAATTAGCATTTCTTATCTGGTTTTTTTTTACCTTTGCAAGAATTAAATTTTAATTTTATGGGAAATACAAGAACTTGGGGCTCTGCTGCCCTAGATGGAATTTTACTATCATTGATAACTATCATCTTTTCTCTTTTATCCTCTATATTAGAGCCTAAAGGAATTTTAGCTTTTTTAATCTGGCTTATAAAATTTGGAGCTTGCATTGCTGTACTATACTATTTTATGAAACGCTATGCTAATCAAATGACTCATATATCGTATAAGGAGGCTTTTATGTATGGTTTTTGGGTATGTACATTTCATCAATCATATGTGCCGCTTTTAACCTAATAAGTATTACATTTATATTTCCAGAGCAAGCAAGTACACTAAGCGAAACACTTCAAAGTGCTATGGCTGCACAACAATTAAGCGGCGACGAAGAAAATACAATTATGAAAATTATGGATAATTTTCCTTCTTATATGTTTGGCTTTAGTCTACTTTACTACATAATACTTGGTATTATTTATTCTTCTATAATAGCTAATTTTACTAAAAGAACTGATCCTTATAATACACCTATTTCTTAATATTATTACAATATATGGATATATCTATAGTTATCTCTTTATTTAACGAAAAAGAATCATTGGTAGAACTAGTTGATGGAATACATGAGTCTTTAAAAGCCAGAAATTTCTCTTATGAGATAATAATGGTAAATGATGGTAGCACAGATGGCTCATGGCAACTAATATCTCAAATGTCTAAAACAGATAGTACTATCAAAGGAATATGCTTTAGGCGTAATTATGGGAAGTCTGCAGCTCTCTTCTGCGGTTTTGAACAAGCTAAGGGAGATGTTGTTATAACAATGGATGCAGATTTGCAAGATGACCCAAAAGAACTACCAGATTTATATGATATGATTGTAAAGGATGGCTATGACCTTGTAAGTGGCTGGAAGAAGAAAAGATTTGATAGCAAACTTATGAAAAATATCCCATCAAAAATATACAACGCCACTGCAAGAAAGGTTACGGGAATAAAACTTCATGATATGAACTGCGGACTAAAGGCTTACAGAAATGAGGTTGTTAAAAGTATAGAAGTATATGGAGAAATGCACAGATATATTCCATATTTAGCAAAAAATGCTGGATTTTCAAATATTGGAGAAAAGGTTGTTCATCATCAAGCTAGAAAGTTTGGTAAAAGCAAATTTGGGCTAGAGCGTTTTGTTAATGGCTATTTAGATTTGCTCAGTTTGTGGTTTTTGGCAAAATTTGGGAAAAAGCCAATGCATTTTTTTGGTTTAATTGGCTCATTAACTTTTTTTATTGGAACAATAATATCTATTTGGTTAATAGTTGAAAAAGTTATTGCACAATCTAATGGTTTAAAATATAGGGCAGTTACAGATCAACCTTTATTCTATCTTGCATTAGTTGCGCTTATTATTGGAGTACAGCTATTTCTTGCTGG
>CAXYUL010000159.1:0-4873 GCA_964292095.1 uncultured Bacteroidales bacterium
TAATAATTAGAGTATATTATGGACGAAAAACTTCCAATATACTAGCAATAATACTTTATTTTATGCCCAATATTTATTTGCATAATAAATATTTTTTTTTGTAAATTCGTAGGTATAAATTTCTAAACTATAATTGATTATGAAAAAATAGTATAATCTTTTATCACTATCAATAGTAGTTAGCCTTAGGGGCAATATTACTTTATGGTTGTGCAAAACCTAAAGTTAGTCCTAAGTTAGATGATTATTTACTACTATTAAGCTTAAAAAACTTCAGTAATGGGGTTGATATCTTAAAGGATATTCCAGCTACTAAAGGCAATGGCTATATAGTAGTTGAAGATAAAGATGCTTGGACAGCAGAGGTAAATCCAGTGTTATATAAATTATATATGATTCAGCCCGAATATTATAAAGAGCCTAAGGTATCATTACCTATTAAGAGGGAAACAAAATTGCATGTAACAAAAACTAATGACAATTATTATCTTGCAATAAATATTGCTGGTATGGCAAGATTGAAATATTATCAAATTACATTTAAACTTACATGCTCCTATATTTTTGGTAATAACAAAGAGCATACTATTGTCTCCTATTGGAACCCTAATGGTTTGTTCAGATCCAATGATGATTATCCTCGTGTAGAATGTTCACGTTTAATAATTGATGACATAGAGTTTCCTGTTAACCAAGAACTTTTTATCCCAAATTTTAGTGATTATACAAAAGAACAAATTGCTTCTACCCATAAAGAGAGTGATTTTTACAGATTTATTTCGCTTGCAAAAATTGATTATATATAGTGTTTTTTTTGCATCAAACTGGTGAATCATAATTGTGCAAATTTGGTGAATCTGATTTGGTAATTACACTCTAAAAAAGGAGAAATCAAAAAAAACGTCATCCTATTGACTAATTTAATGTAAAAATAGTCAGATAAGAGACCTTTAGCACCATCTGCTTTCACTGCTGCATATCCAGATGCTTCGTTTGAGGTAATAAACAAGAATAACTATTTGGATTTTATTTTATAACTTACTTTAACAACAGAGAAGAGATAAAATTTTGCATGCACAAATGCAAGAGAATAAGGGACGTTAGTATTTAAATAAATTTATTAGAAAAATAATTAGAAAATGAACTATTATTTATTTAAGTTTAAATATATAAGTAATTGTTCCCTCTTGTATAATTTCTGCTTTTGAGCTTACGTTAAATTTAGCTTCTAATGCGGCTTTACGAGCCGCTTCCCATAGGGTTTTGTCCTGAACAGTAGTGCCTTGTACGCCAGGTATTGCGTTTGTAACCTTACCATATTGGTCTACTAGAATTTTTACAACTACTTTACCTGCCTTGTTTACTGTATATGTTGGATAAGGAAGAGCACCATCTACACTTCTACCCTTAAGTTTTGCCGATGGAGTTCCATCTATGTCTCCATGGTTTGTGTTTCCCTCAGGATGTCCAGCTTTTAAAGAGTTAGAAATTCTTTCTGCTGTTTGGGCAGCAAGGGTATCTTTTTTATTATTATCAGAACTAAATAAAGCTCTTGTGTCTATAGGCTTTTTCCTTGGGGGCTCATATTTTTCTATATCTCCTACATTGCCCATAGTGCTTTCTTTCCCTTTTGATGGTTTTTTGCCAACTTCTTGTGCTTGAGATTTTTGTATTAATCTAATATCTTTTTCTGGATTTGGATTTAGAGCCCTTGGCTCATTGCCAGCCTTAACTTGAATAGGTTTAACTTCTAATTCTTGTTCAAATTCTATTAGAATCTGTGCCTGTTCTTTAGGCGTATCGGTTTTTACTATTGTAGCATTAAAAAACAAGAAGAATAGAGCTGAATGTGCAACTATTGTAGAAACAGCTCCTATGAGATGTCCTTTTTGCTCTTGCTCTTTTAGTTCTTTTTCGTTTTTAGTCATGCTTTTTTTATTTTATTATTTATACTGCTATTTTATTTAATTTATTCTGGAGAAGTAGCTAGGATAACTTTATACTGGTTTCTTTTTCCTATATTCATAATGTTAACAACTTGCTCAATAGGAACACTCCTGTCTGCATAAATAGAAAATATAGGATCTGGGTCTTCTTTTAGCAGATTTTGTAGTTGTGCTTCTATTTGATCTGCATTAATAGGGCTTGTGCTGCCATTTATGTGAAAAGAAAAAGTATTGGTATTTGGGTAGTGTTTTATAGAAACACTTACTTGTTGTTTTGCCGAAATTTGGTTTGTGCTCTTAGGTAGTAGTAATTTAAGTGCATTGGGGTTTATTAAGGTGGAGGTTACAAGAAAGAAGATAAGTAATAAAAATACTATATCTGTCATAGATGACATACTAAAGGCAGCCTCTGCTTTTGCTCTTTGTTTAATTGCCATAACTATTTATTTTCTTTAGGTTCTTGTAATAAGTCTAAGAATTCTATGGTAGTACTCTCCATTTTGTATACCAAATCTGATACTTGTGCAGATAGATAATTGTACCCAAAGTAGGCCATAATACCAACAACAAGACCAGCTACAGTGGTTACCATTGCGGTATAGATTCCTCCCGATAAAAGTGTAATGTCTATGTTACTTCCGGCTTGTGCCATATTAAAGAAAGCCTGAACCATTCCTATTACAGTTCCTAAGAATCCAATCATTGGTGCTCCTCCAGCAATTGTAGCTAACATAGGTAAGCCTTTTTCTAGGCGTGCTACTTCTACATTACCTGTGTTTTCTACTGCTATTTGTATATCTCCAAGTGGCCTTCCTATTCTGTCTATCCCTTTTTCTACTAATCTGGCAACTGGAGTGTTTGCGTCTTGGCATAGTTTAATTGCAGATTTAATTTTTCCCTCTCTAATGTAATCTTCTATATCTCTCATAAAGGTATTGTCTACTTGAGATGCTTTTCTAATAGCCCACCATTTCATTCCAAATAGGTATATTGTAATAATGGAGAGTAAAAATAGAGGAATCATTAACCATCCACCTTTAAATGCCATGTCTATTACAGAAAAAGAAAGCTCTTGTGTTTGTTGAACTGGGGTTGCAACGGCTTGTATAGCCTGTGCAGGGTCTGCTTGAAGGAAAATATTGAATAACATATAATTTTATTTTTTTTATTTACGTTTAAAAATTTGAGCCACAAAAATAATTAAAAATTATTTAGGTAGCTAATATTATATAGGAATAGTGCATTGCCTGGAACCGAAGAGCCTGCCGAAGATCTGTTTTTTTCTTCTAACATTGTGGCTATCCATTCTACAGGGCGTTTACCGCTTCCTACTTCTAATAATGAACCAACCATGGCTCTTACCATGTTTCTTAAGAATCTATTTGCAGTAACGGTAAATACGTATCTAGTGTCTTTTCCATCTTTAGTAATGGTAAAATCATCTTTGATTGGGCTCCAATAAGCCTCGCTTACATTGCATATAGATGTTTTGTTTCCTCCATTTACTTTTTCTAGACTGCTAAAATCGTGCTCACCTATAAAAAATTGTGCAGCTTGGTTCATTTTATTTATATCTATTTTGTTTGGAGATATATAAAAAGAAAATTTTGAGTGAAAAGGATCTTTTGTAGTATGAATAAAGTATTTGTATGTGCGGCTAATTGCGTCAAATCTTGCATGTAAATTATTGGGTACAGAGAAAATTTCATGTACACATATTTGTGCTGGGAGAATGGCATTTATTTTGTATACAAGATACCCGACGTTCTGTATGGGGTTTTGTTTTAGATAGTTATCAGGCGGCATTTTTAACAAACAAGTGTCAAAGTGGGCAATGTAGTTGATTGCATTTACACCGCTATCAGTCCGTCCAGCACCAGTTATGCTAACGGGTTCTTTTAACAAGGTGGTTAGTGCATTCTGAAGCTCTTCTTGTACACTGTTAGCGTTTTCTTGAATCTGCCAACCGCAAAAAGCGGAACCATCGTACGATAAACGAATAAAATATCTCATTAATTTACTAAATTTGTGGCTTACGTTTGCAAAAGTAGTATTTTGATGCGTATTTTAGCTATAAGAAGGAATAAAAAGATAAAAAACATAAATTAATTAAAGATGGAAACCGTAAATATCAAAGAACTTAATGAGAGAATTCAAAAAGAAAGTGCCTTTGTAGACATTATTACAATGGAGATGAACAAAGTAATCGTTGGACAAAAACATCTTGTTGAGAATCTTTTAATTGGATTGTTGGCCGATGGTCATATTTTGTTAGAGGGTATGCCTGGTTTGGCAAAGACTTTGGCCATTAATACTTTGTCTAGTATTATAGATGCAAAATTCTCTAGAATTCAATTCACTCCAGATTTATTGCCAGCCGATGTTATTGGTACAATGATTTATAGTCAGAAGAACGAGCAATTCCAAGTTAAAAAAGGGCCTATTTTTGCTAATTTTGTTTTGGCGGACGAAATTAACCGTTCTCCAGCAAAAGTTCAATCGGCTTTACTTGAGGCTATGCAAGAAAGGCAAGTTACTATAGGTGATACAACTCATATGTTGCCAAAACCGTTTTTAGTAATGGCTACTCAAAATCCTATTGAGCAAGAAGGAACCTATCCTCTACCAGAGGCTCAAGTAGACCGTTTTATGTTAAAGGTAGTGGTTAATTACCCAAAGAAAGAAGAAGAGAAATTAATTATAAAGATGCATAACGCCTCTATATTTCCTAAAGCATCTACAGTATTAAAACCAGAGGATATTGTTAGAGCTAGAGAGGTTGTTAAGGATGTTTATATGGATGAAAAAATAGAAAAATATATTGTAGATATTGTTTATGCAACCAGAACTCCTAAAGAATATGGTCTAGATAAGCTAGTTGTTTTAATTTCTTATGGAGCGTTGCCTCGTGCCAGTATTTCTTTAGC
>CAXYUL010000160.1:0-4852 GCA_964292095.1 uncultured Bacteroidales bacterium
CTAAAGGTGCAAATGCTCTAAAAGACTTAGAGGCTTATAATAAGGCAAAACAAGATAATAATCAAGGTGCTATGGATGAGGCTAAAGAAGCCTTAATGGAGAACTTTAATTATTTTGGCTATGGTTTCTTAAAGAATCCTAAAGATATAGTTCCTCATATTGCTCTAAACTTTTATTCATTTAGAATAATGGTTATGTTAGGTGCTTATTTTATCTTATTCTTTATTCTAGCCCTTGTTATTAATGATAAAAAGTGGTTCTACTATCTTTCTATTTTAAGTATTCCAGCTGTTTATGTGTGTTCACAGTGCGGTTGGATTGTTGCAGAAGTTGGACGTCAGCCATGGACAATTCAAGATTTATTACCTGTACAAGCTGCTGTATCTGGAATATCAGCTGCTAATGTATATACAACTATTATAATATTCTTCTTACTGTTTACTACTTTATTAGCTGCAGAATTGAGGATTATGTTTAAACAAATAAAAAAAGGGCCAGAAGAAAATTAGTAGTTTTTTAAATTGATAATAGAAAATAATATGGATACAATAAATATTTTACAACATTATTGGTGGGCAATAGTTTCACTATTAGGTGCTTTGTTAGTTCTTCTTCTTTTTGTTCAGGGTGGACAAACCATGCTTTTTGGAACAGCTAAGACAGAAGACGAGAAAAAACTTGTTATAGCAATTTTTGGTCACAAATGGGAACTTACCTTTACTACCCTAGTTACCTTTGGTGGAGCTGCATTTGCCTCTTTTCCTTTGTTCTATTCAACAAGTTTTGGAGGGGCATATTGGTTATGGATTTCTATACTTTTACTATTTGTTATTCAGGCTGTTTCATACGAATATAGAAACAAGGCTGGGAATCTATTAGGTAGTAAAACTTATGATGGCTTCTTATTTTTAAATGGAATGTTTGGTACAATTCTTCTTGGTGTAGCTGTTGGAACATTATTTACAGGTGGAGCTTATGTTATGGATAAATATAATATTTCTGAGGCTACAAGTCCTACGGTTTCTTATTGGGTAAATGATTATAGAGGTTTAGAGGCTATTATTAATCCTTTTAATTTGCTTCTTGGAATTACAGTATATTTAGCAGCTAAAACCCTTGGACTATTATATTTAAGTAATTTTTTAGATAGTAAAAGAGATAAAATTGCAGCAAATGAGCTAGTGGCAGTAGATTCACTTCTTAAAAAGGCAAAATTTGAAGTTAAGTATATGGCTCCAATTTTTGTTCTTATTTTTGTTGTATTTTTGCTTGCATTATTTACTTTAACTGGTTATGAAGTAAAAGATGGCTTTATAGAACCAGTAAAATTTAAATACTTCTTTAATATGATACAAGTAGTATTCCCTATAATAGTTCTATTATTAGGAGTTGTATTAGTTTTAGTAGGTATAGTTCCAATGTTGTTTGATAATTTAGCTAAAGACTGTAATTTTATTAATTGGATACGTAAGAATAGTTTTTACGTAACAGGCCTTGGTGTTGTGCTAGCTGTTTTTTCTATCCTAGTTTGTGCCGCTTTTAATAATACAGCATACTTTCCATCTACTGTAAATATAGAGGATTCTCTTACTTTAGCAAATAGCTCTTCTAGTTTATTTACTCTTACAGTTATGTCATACGTGTCTATTGCTGTACCTTTTGTATTAGCCTATATAATTGTGGTATGGAGAAAAATGAATAGAGGCGAAGGAAATACAGCCTATTAGAGTAACTGGCTAGTATTATTAGCAAAAAGAATAGGGGGTAACTAATATTATACGTTGCCTCCTATTATTTTTATGCTTGCTTTTTGCTTATGCTACCTTATAGCCTGTAACCGTGCTTTTAAGATAATCTTTGTCTTAAACTCAAATCTATACTTTCTTTTGCTTTTCATTTTCATCTTACTCTATATATAAATAAAAAATGTAACTTTGCATATACTTATACTATTTAAATTAACATATTTAAACCTAATTAATCTAATATGAAGACTATAAAGCTCTCTCTACTTCCTAAAATTATAAATGCTATTATTTTAGGTATTATCTATTCTAATTTTTCTCCTTTGTTCTTAACTAGCTTTTTTGTAACTATTAATGGAATTTTTGGTAATTTCCTTGGCTTTTCTATTCCATTAATCATATTAGGTTTGGTTGCTCCTGGAATTGCGGAGCTTGGTAAGGGGGCTGGTAAATTGCTTGGTATAACAGCTGCTATTGCCTATATATCTACTGTTTTAGCCGGATTATTCTCGTATTTTACATGTAATTTTACCTATCCATTTATATTAAATAATGATGGTAGTTTTGCTGATATTAGTAATTTGGCGGCTAAAGCAATTAGTCCATACTTTAGTATTGATATGCCTCCAATTATGGGAGTTACAACTTCACTCATACTTGCATTTGTACTTGGTTTGGGTCTAAGTGGAGTAAAGGGAACCTCATTTAAAAATGTATTAATAGAATTTAGAGAATTAGTTACACTTTTAATTTCAAAAGCAATTATTCCATTTCTACCTTTATATATTTTTGGTATTTTCCTTAAAATAGGAGCAGAGGGTCAAGTAGGTAATGTACTTGGTCTGTTCTTAAAAGTTATTATTGTAATATTTGTAATGCATGTTGTTCTTTTGCTTATTCAGTTTAGTATTGCAGGTATTGTTTCTAAGAAAAATCCTTTAAAATTACTATTAACTATGATGCCTGCATATCTAACAGCCTTAGGTACTCAGTCTTCTGCAGCTACTATTCCAGTAACTCTAACCCAAGCAAAAAAGAACGGTGTGGATGAAGAACTTGCAGATTTTGTTATTCCACTTTGTGCAACAATTCACTTGTCGGGAAGTACATTAAAAATTGTAGCTTGTGCCTTTGCTATTTCTTATATGATGGGTTTGCCCTTAGATTTGGGCTTATTCACAGGTTTTATTTTTATGTTAGCAATTACTATGGTTGCAGCCCCCGGTGTACCTGGAGGGGCTATTATGGCATCGCTAGGTTTACTAAGCTCTATGCTTGGATTTGATGAGAATTTACAAGGCTTAATGATTGCTCTTTACATAACTATGGATAGTTTTGGAACTGCATGTAATGTTACAGGAGATGGTTCTATTGCACTAATAGTAAATAAATTTTATAAAAAATAGATGAAAACAGAAATTATTTCTATTTCTCTGCCTATTGTATGGGAGAATAAAGAACAGAATCTATTAATCTGTTCAGAAATTTTAGAGCAAATTTTTAAAAATAAGAATTTGGCCAGTTCTAATTATTCGCAACTTGTAATTTTTCCAGAAATGTTTACAACGGGGTTCACTATGAATATAAATATGGCAGAAGAAGCAAATTCAGATTCTATTACAATTAAGTGGATTGAAAATTCTGCAGAAAAATTTAATTGTGCAATATTAGGATCGGTAGCGGTTAAAGAAGATAATAAATTTTTTAATAGAGCATATTTTATGCTTCCCGACAAAACATTTTTTACTTACGATAAAAGACATTTATTTAGGATGGGAGAGGAGGGAAAGCTTTATACAGCAGGGAACAAAAAGACAATATTTAATTATAATGGCGTTAATTATTCTTTAAACCTATGTTATGATTTAAGATTTCCTGTTTGGAGTAGGAATAAAAATAACGAGTATGATGTGTTATTAAATTGTGCAAACTTTCCTGCTGCAAGATTTAGTGTTATAGAGCCATTATGCAAAGCAAGAGCAATTGAGAATTTATCATATATGATTTTTACTAATAGATCTGGTTCTGATCCTCTTGCAGGTGAGTATTGCGCGAGCTCATATATCGTGGATTTTAAGGGGAATAATATTGGACATGAGTCTTTTATAAATATAAAGTTATTAGCTAAGCCTGTTAGAATTTTAAGCTCTGTAATAGACATAGAAGCACTACGTAGTTTTAGAGAGAAATTTCCTGCATGGTTAGACAATGATTAACAGGTAATTATCTAACCATGCGATACCGTTTTAGAAAATACATTTATGATAATCACCCCTAAAAGTATTAGTATTAAACCTATAATTGCTGGAAAATCTAAATTTTGCTTATATATTACTACTCCTAAAATTGCAATAAAGATCATACCTAGTCCGGCCCAAATGGCATAAGCTATACCTACTGTCATAGTTCTTACGGCCAAACTTAAAAAGACTAATGCTCCTATGTATGTTAGTATAGTAAATATGCTTGGGATAAGTTTTGTAAATTGTTCGGTAGATTTTAATAGACTAGCCCATGCTACCTCGCAGATTATTGCCAATAATAGAAAAATATATTGCTTCATGTAAATAGAAATGATATTTAAGAATATTATTAAATGCTAAAAATGACTAAAAAGTAATAGTATTTCCTTTTAGTCATTTTATATATTTTATTTAATTATAACAATTATTTTGCAAAACTAACCGATCTGGTTTCTCTAATAACTGTAATCTTAACTTGACCTGGATACACCATTTCGTCTTGTATCTTTTTGGCAATTTCTATTGATAAATTTTCTGCTTCTTGATCTGTTACTTGCTCACTTCCAACTATAACCCTTAACTCTCTACCAGCTTGAATTGCATAAGTTTTAGTGACACCTTGATATGAAAGAGCAATATTTTCCATGTCTTTTAAACGCTTGATATAAGATTCAATTACCTCTCTTCTTGCACCAGGTCTTGCACCTGATATGGCATCTCCTACTAATACTAATGGAGAAATTAATGAAATCATTTCAACCTCTTCGTGGTGGGCACCAATAGCATTACATATCTCTGGCTTTTCCTTGTATTTTTCTGCCATCTTCATTCCTAAGATTGCATGTGGAAGTTCTGGATCCTCAT
>CAXYUL010000161.1:0-4799 GCA_964292095.1 uncultured Bacteroidales bacterium
TTTCAGGGTGTCAAAATAGGCAGCGATATTGTCGTAATGTTCTATTTGCGTAGTTGGATAAGAACGTTTTAGGCCTAATTTACCTTCTACAAAATCTATTGCAAATTTATTCCAATCAATATTTGGATATGCAAAATTATGAGCATTAAAATTACCAGTTGCGCCTCCAAATTTTGCGGAATATGGGATTGTTTTTAGTAATCTAAGTTGTTCTTCTAATCTAGCATGGTATACTTCTATTTCTTTGCCCAATCTAGTTGGAGACGCTGCTTGTCCATGTGTATGTGCTAGCATTGGAATACCTGCCCATTGTTGAGCTAAATTATGCAAGATAGAAAGAATATCATTTAAAGCAGGCATATATGAATTTGAGATTCCCTCGGCTAAACTTAGTGGAACCGAAGTATTATTTATATCTTGCGATGTTAGTCCAAAATGCACAAATTCTCCCCATTGCTCAATCCCTAGTTTTTTAAACTCGTCCTTTATATAGTATTCAACGGCCTTAACATCATGGTTAGTAGTTTTCTCTATTTCTTTAACAATAAGTGCTTTACTAGGAGTAAAATTATTATATATATCCCTAAGTTTATTAAAGTTATTGCTGCCAAAGTCTTTTAACTGCTCTAAAGGAAGTTGGCAAAGGGCTATAAAATATTCTATTTCTACTCTAATCCTGTATCTTATTAGTGCGTATTCAGAAAAATATTGAGCTAGGTCTTCTACTTGTTTTTGATATCTGCCGTCTATAGGAGAGACTGCCATTAATCTATTATCTAACATATTGTTAATGATTATATTGCGTTTTATTATGTGTGATTTATCCGCGTATTTTAAATAAAGATGCAAAAGTACTAATTTTTTTGCACTTCTTAATTGATTTTAGTTTAGTCAATTTTATTTTATTGCTTGTTCTAGCATTTTTTGTAGCTTAATACACTCACTTCCCTCTTTTACATCATGCACTCTTATAATATCGGCACCTAGCATTAGAGCCTGTAAATTAAGAGCTGTATTTGCGCATAAACAGTCATTAGGAGTAATGCCTAAGTATTTCCATATCATGCCTTTACGTGATATTCCTACTAGTAATTTACAATTTAGCTCTTTTTTAATTTTCTCTATACCCATAAGTAATTGATAGTTTTGCTCTATAGTTTTAGCAAAGCCATATCCAGGGTCTACGATATAATCTGTAATTCCAAATTTATAAGCCTTATCTTTAAATTTAATAAAATACTCAATTACCTCATTAACAACGCCATTGGGGTAATCGCACATTTGTTGCATAGTACTTGGAGTTCCTCTTTTATGCATTGCAATATATTTAAGATTTCTTTCTCCAACACACTCTAACATTAGAGGATCATCCTCGCCACTAGATATATCATTTACAATAAAATCGCCAATAATATTATAGGCATCTTTTACAGTTTGTGCATAAAATGTATCTATAGAAACTTTAAAAGTCTTGCCATTAGATATAAATTCTTTATTACTGTGCTTAAGCTTAGATAATTCAATTAATGTATTTTTAATATATTTCCACTCAGTCTGTTGACTAATTGGTATAGAGCCAGGGCGAGTAGAACAAGCTCCTAAATCTATTATATCTGCACCCATTTCTACCATACTGTTAATTCTATTTATATTTTCTTGAGCATCAGTACATCTGCTTTGTGAATAAAAAGACTCGTTATTCACATTTATAATTCCCATTAATTGTTTCATACTTTATAATAATTTCCCTTAAAGATTAAAGGATTTAAGTTTATTTTATTCTGCAAAATTAAGTTAAACTTATAATTTAAACTAACTTGTTTAAAAAATAAAAAAACTAAACTATATTTGCATAAACTTTAATCTTAGTATAAATAGTTTGTAAACTGCACAAATACACAAATAATAATAGAATGTTAATAGTATTAGAAGGTTTAGATGGAGCCGGCAAAAGTACACAAGTAAAACTCCTTAAAGAATACATTATCTCTAAAGGCTTAGATTTAAAATATATACATTTTCCACGATTTGACACTCCCGTATATGGAGATCTAATAGCAAAATTTTTGAGAGGGGATTTTGGCGCAATAGAAAATGTTCACCCACAACTAGTAGCTCTTCTTTTTGCAGAAGATAGGAGGGTTGTTGGACAGCAAATAAGGCAGTGGCTATCTGAAGGCTCATGTGTTTTATTAGACAGGTACGTCTATTCTAATATTGCATATCAATGTTCTAAATTAGTATCTGTAGAGCAGAAAAAGGAGTTAAAGCAGTGGATACTAGATACAGAATATTTGGTAAATAAATTGCCGCTTCCCGACACAAATATTTTTTTAGATGTTCCAATTAATTTTGTAGATAAAATGCTAAAAGAAAATAGGGAAGGAGACGATAGAGAATATTTACAAGGAAAACAAGACATTCATGAGGCGGATATTAATTTTCAGATTAGTGTTAGAGATATGTATTTACAACAAGTAGAAGAGGATATTAACTTCGTAAGAGTAGATTGTAGCTCTATACAAGGTTACATGTTGCCAGCCAGTGATATATTTAATAAGATTGAAGCACAAATACAAGATAAATTATGAGTTTTTTAAGAGCAATTAGTAGATTTGTTTTTGGTGTAGTTTTTATAGTTTCTGGCTTCCTCAAAGTGCTAGATCCTATTGGATTTGCCCTAAAAATAAAGGAATATCTAAATGCTTTTAACTTAAGCTTTTTAGATTTCTCATCTATACCAGCAGCAATTGCAATTTCGTGCACAGAATTTATTATAGGTGTAGCCATTCTAAAAGGGCTTAAGATGAATTTTTTCTCTAAAATAGCCTTAATATTCATTTCTTTCTTTACCTTACTAACCTTATACTCTGCACTATTTAACCCAGTAGAAGATTGTGGTTGTTTTGGAGAAGCATTTACGCTCTCTAATTGGAATACTTTTTTTAAGAATATAGTTCTCTTTTCACTTGCTATACTATTATACTTTCAACGTTATAAATTTGAACCAATTGCAAGTAAATTTTGGGAAACTCTCTATACGTTTGCTTACCTATTATTTGCACTAGGCTTATGTGCTTATTCTCTTTTCTTTCTACCTCCCATAGACTTTGGAAGTTTTAAGGCAGGAACAGACCTTATAGAAAATTCTAGAGAGAATGTGCTAAAAGAATACACCAGCACTCTAATTTACACTAAGAATGGAGAAAACAAAGAATTTACTTTAGATAATCTTCCCGACACAACATGGACTTTTGTAGAGGCAAAAAATATTCTTACATCTCAAGATGATTTAAAAATTAAGCCAATAGATTTTATTCTAAGGAATTCTAACGATGAATTTGTAAGCGAAGATATAATTAATGAAGAAAATCTTGTCTTTTTTATATCTTTCTACAATGTACAAAGTGTAAATACAAAAAAAATAATTGATTTATACTCAAAAATAGAAGGTAGCAAAGCAAAATTATATATACTTAGTGGCAATTCTATCGAAGAAACAAATAAGGCTTTTGGAAACAACTTTATTTTATCATGGAGCAGCAAAATACCTATTTTATATTCAGATTACAAAACTGTATTATCATTTAATAGGTCTAATGGGGGCTTAAGCTACATATCAAAAGGTATTATAGTAGGAAAATGGTCTGATATTAATTATCCCAACAAAGTAAGAAAAATAGTGCAAGAAGATCCAGAAATTTTAACTGCAAACATAATTATCAGAGAACAACTATTTATAGAGATATGTATAACCCTTATCTTTTTTATGATCTTTATAGTTAGAATTATTTCTAAAAAAATATATCTAAATAGTTTCCTTAGAAAAGGAAACTAAGTTATTTAATCATTCCGCAAGCCTTATTCCATGCAAAATTACTATAGAATTTATCTAGTTCTTCATTAGCTGGTTTAGGAATATATGTGCTTGTGCCAGAGAATCTTACAATGGGTAGATCTATCATTTGGTTTGTAGTTGCCTTATAGATAATAGCCTTATCCATTGCCTCCTTAAACTTTGCTAAATTAGAATTGTCTGTTGAGAGTTGACTTAGAAAATCGTTTAGATCATAAAACCAATGTTTATTTATTCTAAAATATGGTTGTATATTATCTAAATTAACATTTTGAATATTAGCCCTGTCTTTTTCAAAGATTTTATTAGCATAAAGAGCAAGACAATCTAGTTCCGATGATTTTGTAACCGAAATTGTAGAACTTTTTAGGTAGCCACTTTGGCTATTGTAGTAATTATGATACTCTTGAGCCGCAGCAACAACATCAGCATCTGTTTTAAATAGATGCTTTATAATTTTGCTGTAAGGAAAGCCACTAGTAAGAATTTCGGCAGGAGAGGCAATAAGGTAATCTGTTTTTTCTTTAAATTCATATGCTACTTCTATGCATCCCATTAAGCAGGCGTCAAAAATTATAAACTCTTGTTTATAAGGTATAGCCTTAGCTAGATCTATAATCTCTATTTCTTCTCCATTCTCTGAGCCAAAGCTCTTAACTAAATGAGCAAATCTATCATAGTAATATGATGCACTTCTCTCAACTTTAGAACCAGGAAAAGCTCCATTTGAATAATAAGCTTTTGGAAGCCATCCAGTGCCATGTGACCATAGTATAAGCCCATATTTTTTAGCTGGGAACATTGTTTTTGTAATATTCATTGCACTAATTAGAGAGCTCGTCTTAGCGGAGTTTATATCTGCAGGGAATCTATATACGGTATCAACAATAACTGTTTGATCTTGTTTGTGTACATTTAGTAAGAATGGACTTTTATTATATAA
>CAXYUL010000162.1:0-4750 GCA_964292095.1 uncultured Bacteroidales bacterium
TTCATCCCTATCTTGCACCTTTTCTGGAACAAAATAACCTACCATTTCTGCGGCATTACTTCCATTATATGTAATAATAGTCCCATCTGCTTTTTCCACTCTAAGTACATTAACTTTCTCTTTAGAAAGCCAAGCAGGAAGTTCTTTATTAAAGTCTATCCATAAACCTCTTAGTAAATCTGGGTTCTTAGTAGCACTCATATTATCAAGCTTCTTCCAACGTCTAAGGTCATTTAATCTAGCAAACTCATAAACAAACTCCATCCTTCTCTCACGTCTTATCTCCCAAATTAATGCACTTACCTCAGCGTCCTTTGCTGGGTCATTTGGTAAAGACGCTAATTGTAGAGCAGCGGTCTTTTTAATACCTTTGGCAATTGCAACCTGATCTAAAGGCCTATTTCTAATAGCATTAATAGATTTATCAATATCATCTTGGGTAACGCTTGCACCTCCCATAGTAGCAAGTTCAGCTTTAGCCTCAACCCAATTTAATACAACCTCTGCATAACGAATATCGGGAGCATCGTTAGTATTTGTACTAGAGCCATACTGAGGAGGATAGGTAGAACCATAATAAGTTGGACCTACTCTATCTATAAACTTGCAGGCATAAAGCAAAGTGCTAGATCCAACTACCGGTTTCTCATAGAACGTAGCCTCAAAACGAGGATCCCTAGTTTTAATCATATTACTAAGATCTAAAACTTTTGCATTTTCTAAGCTAGACTCTTGATAAGTTTTTCCATCATTACAAATAAACGACTTAGCTAAATTTAAATTTGGAGCAGGAGACTGACTCTCATACACATTAGAATAAGAAGCAATATGGTGAGTAACCTTAAGCGCAGCATCATAATGACGGTACATTATTACTTCTTTTTTTCCCGACAAATCAAATGACCCAAATAAGGAACGGAAATCTGTATCAAACTTATACTTACCCGAGTTTATTACAAACTGGGCAGCCTTAACTGCCAATTCTAAATATTTTTTAGAGGCAGCTTGGTTGTTTAAATGATATTTTTGCCATGTACCTTCAAATAACATTAATCTAGAAATATAAGAAGCTGCTATGTATTTATTCAAATACTGAGGATCTCCGTCAGAAAGCCTCATATTTGTTAAAACATACTCAAAATCTTCTGCAACTTTATCCATAACCACAACTCTACTATCACGGTCTTTATACTGTTTTTCTATTTCTATATCAAGCACAACATCATCAAAATATGGAACATCTCCAAACACGCTTACTAAACGGCTGTACTCAAAACCTCTAAAGAATCTTGCAACAGAAGTCCAATGAGCAAACTCTTCTTTAGTAAGTTTTGTCTGCATTAAATTAGTAATCCTATTTAACATTAGATTACTTTTTCTAACATATGCAAAATTCCAGTTAGGACCAGAATAATTACTCAACATAGAGGGAGTTTCACTGACACTCGATCTACTTGCTGGAACAGAATTTTCAAAATTAGATTGTTTTCCAGAAGAAGTAAAATCATCTGCAAAGTTATAGCCTCTTAGTGGTGCATAAGCAGTACCCCATCCACTGTTATACCCAACAAAATAGTTTTCGTAAAAACCATTAGCAAATAAGCGTAAAGTAGCCTCACTTGTCCAATAAGTTTCGTCATTCATTGTTGTTAAAGACTTCCTGTCTAAATAATGATTACAAGAAGCTAAGAACAAGGCAACTAATGATAGTATAGCTAATAAATATTTTCTCATATTATTGTATTTTTAGAAATTTAACTGTATACCTACAGACATACTCTTAAAAGTAGGAGTACCAACTCCTGTTCTACCACTATTATAATTACTACTATTAAACATTGAGTAACCAGATATTTCCTCTGGGTCTATAGGTAAACCTCTCAAATTATCAAATGTAAAGAAATTCTCTAATGCAACATAAATTCTTAAGCCCTTTATATATGCCTTCTTAGTAATATTACTTGGAAGTGTATATCCCAAAGTAATATTCTTTATTCTTAAATAAGACATATCCAACAAATATCTATCCTGCACCTGCATATTAAGTGTTGTACCACTTCCTGCTTGGTTATAAGGTCTGGGATAAAAAGCATCTGTTCTATCTGTTCTCCAAAAATCTCCAGCAATTGCTTGAGGCATACATCCGTCAGACGAATTAAAACCAGCAATAGCTAAGAAACCATCGCCCCATACTTGCCTAGAACCTACACCTTGAAAAAATATGGAAAAATCTATACCCTTCCAATCAGCACCAACTCTAAAGCTATATTCATATCTTGGCGTAGAATTTCCTATAACTTCTAAATCGCCATAATCAGGATTGCCATCAGCATCTACAACAGAACGGCTACCTGCATTAATAACTCCGTCTCCATTAAGGTCTTTAAACTTAACATCACCAGGGCCAAACATAAAATTACCAGATTGTAACTTGCCTTGAGTTGCTGCATTTCCATCTGCCAATTTATAAACATTATAACCATCTTTAGATTTTATCTTTATTAAATTACCACCAGCATCTTTCTCAAAATCACTCTCTTGATACAATCTATCAGTTCTATATCCCCAAATTTCACCATAAGTTTTTCCAACATAATAACTATCTATACTATTGGTAGTCCCATATTTAGTTATTTTAGTTTTAGAGTCTGCCAAAGTAGCAACTATATTAATACCTAATCCATTCTTAAATCTATGGTTATAATCTACAGCTATCTCATAACCATTTGTTCTTAAAGATCCTGTATTAGATTGTGGAGCACCAACTCCAAATGTTGTAGGAATACCTTCTATTGGTACTATCATGTTTTTTGTATCTCTCCTATACCAATCGAAAGATAGGCCTAAATCTCCATTAAAGAATCTTGCATCTAAGCCAAGGTCTAGAGTTGTAATATCTTGCCATGTAATTAAATCAGAAACTGCCGCAGGAGTTGAATAGTACAGAAGTTTATTACTACCTATTATCCATTTGCTCTCATTTTGCGCCATAGTAGGAATATACAAAGAGTTACTTACTGTTTGGTCTCCAATTGTGCCCCACGATGCTCTGATTTTTAAAGCACTTAAAGCAGGTTTGGCCCACTTCATCCAAGCTTCCTCATTTACTCTCCAACCAGCAGAGAAAGATGGGAACCAACGCCATTGTAAATTTGTCGGGAACTTAGATGTACCATCGTAACGAATATTAGCCTCTAGTAGATATCTGTCTGCAAAATTATAATTTAAACGAGCATAAACTCCAACTTGCGACTCCCAATATTTATCTCCACTAGATTCCTGCAAACCTGTAGCTAAATCAAATTGGGGGTTATCTGTATCTATTAACTGACCCTTCCTAGACCAATTTTGCTCCCATATATAATCTACTGCACTAAAACCAACTAGTAACTTTAAATTATTCTTTTCGTTAATTTTCCAATCATAATCTGTTTTAAGATTATAGGTATTTCTCTTTGAGTTAAACGCTTTTCTATAAATATGATCGGGATTAGAACCACTAGCGGTATATGTTGAATATTTAAGTTGATAGGCCTTCATAGCTCCATCACTTCCCTCTGCAACCTCTAATCCATCAGAATTAACATATATTTGATTTCCATTACTATCTGTCTTTAAAATAGGTGCAGACCAAGAATCCCTTGCCGTATATTTTGTGCCAGGATTATTAGTAATTTCCTCTACATTAGCATGAGTGTAATCAAAGTCAATTTTCCAATTCTTAAAAGGAGTAATAGTTATACCAGTATTAATACTAGTGTAATTATTCTCTATATTAGCTGCATTTGCTTGTGCTGTCTCGGAAACAGGGCTTCTTATAGGATCTCCATCCTCGGTTGTTAAAGGATATAATGGTCCCCACCTATATAAATATAACCATGGGTCTGCTGTTGTGGAATTTGTTGCATAGGCATATCTCTTATTTCTCTTAGAATACAAGGCTCCAGCATGCACAGAAACATACTTATTTATCTCAGAATTTAATCTAACAGAGGCATTATAACGTTTAAAATCATCATGCTTTGCTGTCTTCATCATTCCACTTTGCCCTACATAGCCTAAGGCTATATTATAATCAACCTTACCACTCTTTCCATTTAAAGATAAATTATGAGTTTGTGTTGGAGCCCATTCTCTAACCATATACTCATATGGGTCATACGTTCTAAGTCCTAATTTTCTACCATTTGCATCTACATACCAGTCTCTTCCATAAACCATAGGATCATTAGCTTTAACTACACCTCCCCATTTTTCTTGCCATAACTTAGCCTTTTCGTAACTATCGCTAGTAACATACCAAAAAGCACCAGCTAATGTTCCACCAACTCTTTCAAATGCTAATTTTGTATACTCTAACGCATCTAGTTGCCCCATTTCCATTTTTTTAGAAATATTTTGAAAAGACACGTTGCCAGAGTATGTAACATTTACGCTTTCTACTTTAGCCCCCTTTTTTGTGGTAATTAAAATTACACCAAAAGCAGCTTTTGCACCATAGATAGAAGCAGATGCAGCATCTTTTAGAATAGAAATAGACTCTATATCATCAGGGTTAAGCATCTGAATAGATGGAATTTCCACATTATCCATTAGGATTAGAGGTGATGATCCACCTTTTAAAGATCCTAATTGTCCCCTTATTTTCATTATTGGATCTGAGCCAACCTCTCCACTTGGAACTACAACAGTTAAACCAGGAGTTGAACCTTGTAAGCCTCTACCTACATCTGCAATTGGCCTAGCATTC
>CAXYUL010000163.1:0-4726 GCA_964292095.1 uncultured Bacteroidales bacterium
GCATGCTAAATATGCTAATATTTATGCATAAAGCAAAATAAGTAAGTAAAATACACAACTAAAACTAGACTAAATCTAGCAAATTATAAAGATTAAATAAAATTTAAAGTAATATGGATATTTTTGAAAGAATTACCCAAGATGAAGGAGGTCCACTAGGCCAATATAGAAAAAAAGCTCACGGATATTTTATGTTTCCTAAGCTAGAAGGGGAGATTACACCTTATATGAATTTTAATGGAGAAAAGGTTCTTGCATGGACATTTAATAATTATCTTGGCTTAGCTAATGACCCAGAAATAAGAAAAGTTGATGCAGAAGCTGCTGCAAAATGGGGCTTAGCCTATCCAATGGGCGCCAGAATGATGAGCGGACACACATCGCTTCACGAGCAATTAGAAAGGGAATTTGCTGAATTTGAGAAAAAAGAAGACGCATACCTTTTTAATTTTGGATACCAAGGAATGATTTCAACAATTGACGCATTGGTTACAAGACACGATGTTATTGTATATGATTCAGAGGCTCACGCATGTATTATGGATGGAGTTCGTTTACATATGGGTAGGAGAATAGTATATCCACACAATGATATGGAGAGATGCGAGAAAGCATTACAGAGAGCAACAAAACTTACAGAAGAAACTGGTGGTGGCATTTTACTTATTACAGAAGGTGTATACGGTATGACTGGAGGATTAGGCTCACTAGATAAAATAGTGGCATTAAAGAAAAAATATAACTTTAGAATACTTATTGATGATGCACACGGATTTGGAGTAATGGGAGAAAATGGTAGAGGCACATCTGAGCATTTTAATGTTATGGACCAAGTAGACCTATATTTTGGGGCTTTTGCAAAATCTATGGCATGTATAGGAGGATTTGTAGCTGGTCCTAAAGCGGTTATTAACTTTTTAAGATATAATTTGCGTTCTCAAATATATGCTAAATCTCTTCCAATGGCAATTGTAGAAGGTTGCTTAAAGAGATTAGACATGATTAGAAAGGGAGACGAAAGGCGTAAAAAACTATTTACAATTACCCGTGCCCTTCAAGATGGACTAAGAAAAAGAGGCTTTGATATTGGAGTTGCCGAAGCTTGTATTACACCTGTATTCTTAAATGGGGATGTTCCAGAAGCAACCAACATTTTAGTAGAATTACGCGAAAAATATAAAATATTCTGCTCGGTAGTAGTTTACCCTGTTGTACCTAAAGGTGTTATAATGTATAGGTTAATACCTACAGCTATGCACGAGTTAGAACACGTAGAATACACTCTAAATGCTTTTGCAGAAATAAAAGAAAAACTAGAGCAAGGAGCTTATAAGGGTTCTACAGATATCCAAGACAAAGCGATATATTAAAAGTTGCAATACCCTCTAATCAATACTTTCTAGTATTAAACAATTTACCCTTGCTAAATATATTTTAGCAAGGGTAAATTGTTTAAGGTATAGAATTATTGCAAAAACTTAAGTAGATTTTACCAACTTATAGTCCACCTAATAGATGGCATAATTGGCATAATACTAAGCTGTTTCCAATTATTATTCTCTATAAAATAAGTATATGGATTATGTCTATTTAATACATTAAAAATAGATATAGAAAATTCATTATTTGTTTTTTGCCCTGTAACTTTTAATGTATAAGCCAAATCTATTCTAAAATAATCCTTCATTATATAGCCATTTTTATCAGACATAAGTTTTCTATTATAGATGTTTCTGTAAAACTCCTGTGGGAAAAACTCACCTCATATTCTAGTATTCCAGTAAGGGGGAATTTTGCCAATATACGAACCAACAGGTAATGTTACTCTATTCCCTGTTGAATAAGCTAATACCCCATTAAAAGTATGCTCTACTTCTCTTCCTTTCTTTGTTCTATACTTCCACGCTGTATATTTAGCTTGCAGATTTAAATTATGTCGCCTATCAAATTTAAATGGAAAGGTTAATCCATTATTAATATTAGGAAAGGTTCTATCAGAAAAAGAGTAAGTGTATGCTAAAGTAGATCCAAATTTATCTGTTTGCAACGACCCAGATAACTCTAAGCCATACGATCTACCTTTTCCCAAATCAATCTCTTCTCTCCATGATTTAGAATTAAATCCAAAAGCATTTATACCATTAATATAACTAACTAAATTTCTCATACTTCTGTAATATGCACCAAAAGATATATTCATCAAAATTTTATTGGTTTTCTCTTCCAGAAGGTTCCACAATAATATTGATGACTTGTTTGAGCTGGTAGAACATCTGTAGATGGTGTCATTATATTTAAAGACCAACCTGTAGGAAGCCCTTCAAGAACATGATAATACTGATTTAACCTATCTATTGTTACTTCAATTCCCCAATTATTATCTAAATATAGGTGGCTTAAAAAATGCAAATCAAAATTTGTAGAAGAACTATTATCTCCTCCCCTAATCGTTTGTCTATATCCAAATTTAAAATCTAAAAATTTATTTATATTATAAGATATATCCCCACAAATTGAGGCTAAAATATTATTTTGTAGCTCTTCATTTTTTACTATATGTTCTAAAGAAATTATATGTTATTCGTTAGTTGGATTAAAAACTTGATATTGTGCTCAAACTCCAGTATCAAATAGCAATCTATCACTCATAGAATAGTGTAGCTTAACATTCAAAGCCCACTCTTTTAAAGCAGAACTAATAACTAGCTTAGATCTGGTAGAATCTATGTTTGCCTCATTGCGTACATCTTTCTGATCTAAATAAGTATCTGAAAAATAGCTATAAATATTTAAATTTAACTTATTATTAAATACGGCACGCCATCCTAATTTACCAATTAATGAACGCCAACTCTGCGAGCTCAACATTCCTCTATCTGTATATTCAAAACTATCACTTGTAGTAAAAAACATTGCCTCAAAAATATGTTTCTTAGACAATTTATAATCTATAATCGCCGAAATATCATATATACCTATATTCATAGTTTCCTCATTTGTGTTTACAATATTATATAAGTATGGTGCAAATGACGTTCTAGCTACAACTTGAAAAGACATTCTATCCTTTAAAATTGGAATAGAAAAATACAGAGAACTTATATACGGCGAGATACTAAATTTCCAATTAAACTTTGAACCGTATTGGCGTTTAATACTAACATCTAAGAGAGACGAAGACTGATTTCCTCTATAGGCAGGTAGTGCGCCCATATAAAAAGAGGCTTCACCAACCATATCTGCAGGATAAACAGAAAACATTCCCATTAAATGAGAAGACACATTCATTGGTACATCATTAAAATACAAGCCATTGCTACCATTATTTGCACCTCGTACAAAAAGGCCTAAGGTCCCCTCTACCCCCACATAAACACCTGGTAGACTAGAAATGTGTCTTAAAATATCTGGTTCTCCAATAACTGAAATGCTCTGAAATGCTCTGAGATGCTTGCATAGAATTAAATTTGTATAAATTACCCTTGTTAGAAGTATTATAACTAGAATAAACAGTTAGTGCATTAAGTTGCATATTCTTCTGTTTTAACAAAATGACATTTCCTTTAAGTTCACTTAAATTTATATTTAACGGTTCATAAGTTAAGTGAGATAAACTCAATTTTATATTGTAAGTACCGCTTATATAAAAAATACCATCCCCAGAAGTAATTATATGTCTATTATTTCTCCCGCTGTAATACCAAATGCTACAATCTGCTATAGGCGCTAATGTAGTTGCATCCTTAACTATATACATAGCGGTAGTATCTTGAGCATACATAAAATGTGTAATAGACATTATTAGCACAAATTGTATTATTTTAATAATCTTTATCATTAATCTGGCCAATTAGAATTACAATTAAACAACATATCAGAATATGCTCCAAAAATTCCAACACCATTTTCTATATTGTTATAAATTTCGCTTTCATCTAGCCACTGAGTTGGATCTTCGAAGCTGGAGTACACTAGCATTTTTGCAATACTAGATTTTAAATACCTATCGTATGATTCAGAAACTGCCCTAAAAACTATAACACAAGAAGTAATCTTTCCTACATAAAAACTTGCTTTTTGCTCTATTGGGAGCATTCTTATATAAGAAAAGAAAAACTTACTTGTGTCGGTAAGAGCACTATTTAAACGTTGATTAAATCTGTCAACGTTTAAATAATCTGTGCTAATTGTTTGATATAACTTATAAGTCTTCTCAATAACTGCAGGCCTCATAATAGTATCCCCAGGCTTTTCTAAAGCAAATATCCAGAACGGTCTTCTTTCTTTTGTTGAGAAGTACCTTTTCCCTTGTACATCTAAATACTTAACCCTATAAATTGTTTTCGTTTTTTTAGGGAATGTAGTTAAAGCCGTAATAGACTTATTGCCAGGTATATCTATTAGAAGTTTGTAATTTAATCCTGGCTTAGGAGTAAAACTCATCTTCCATTGCTCATAGTTAGACTTCTCAAAATATCCAACTAATGATTCCCCCTCAAATAGGGCTATTCTTGCATCTTTAATATCATCGTAAGTGTTCTCCCCTAATGAAGAGCTATAGCTCAGACTTAAACTCTGCATATTTGAGTCATTCAAAAGACAATTAACAACAACTTTTCTTTCTTTAGTAGTGTCAATATTTATAGATTCTACACATCCTCCTAAGAGTAAAGATAGCACTAAATATAAAAGTGCTAAATATTTGTACTCATAGTTCAAAATCTCC
>CAXYUL010000164.1:0-4709 GCA_964292095.1 uncultured Bacteroidales bacterium
GGAACGTTGGGCGTTTAGTTGCAGCACATGCAAAAGGATTTGGAATGAATATTATGGCTTTCGACCCATTTGTTCCTGCTGAGGCAATGGAAAAAGAAGGTGTTAGAGTAGCTAAAGATTTAGAAGATCTTTACACTCATTCTCACTTTGTATCACTACATATTCCAGCAACAGAACAAACTAAAAACTCTATTGGATACAACTTACTTTCTAAAATGCCAAAAGGTGGTTGCCTTATAAACACTGCTAGAAAAGAAGTTATTAACGAAGCAGAGTTAATAAAAATACTAGAAGAAAGAGAAGATTTAAAATACATTACAGACGTAGCAACAGCTAACCACGAGTCTATAGCCGCAAAATTTGGCAAACGTGTTTACGGTACTCCTAAAAAGATGGGTGCAGAAACAGCTGAGGCCAATGTAAATGCTGGTCTTGCTGCAGCTAACCAGATAACAGATTTCTTTAAAACTGGAAACAAAAAATTCCAAGTTAACAAATAGTAGATATTTTTTTACACAAAACACTTTATAAAATTATGGTAAAAGTTAAACCATTTGCAGCGATTCGTCCACCAAAAGCTATTGTTAGCGAGGTAGCATCACTTCCTTACGATGTTGTTAACTCAAAAGAGGCTAAAGCTAAAGCTGGAGAAAAATCGCTATTCCATATTATTAAACCAGAGATAGATTTTGATCCAATAATTGACGAACATTCTCAACCTGCTTACGATAAAGCTGTTGAAAATTTCAAACTTTGGCAAGATAGAAAATGGCTTGTGCAAGACAAAGAGGAGAACTATTATGTATATGCACAAACAATGGATGGGAGAACTCAATATGGTCTTGTTGTATGTGCTAATGTAGAGGACTACCTTACAGGTAAAATAAAAAAACACGAGCTTACAAGAAAAGATAAAGAAGAAGATAGAATGATTCATGTTCGCATTCAAAATGCAAACATAGAGCCTGTTTTCTTTGCATATCCCGACAATAACGAAATTAATGATATCGTTGCTAAGGTTATCAAAAATAAAGCTGCTGAATATGATTATACAGCAGAAGATGGCTTTGGACACCATTTCTGGATTATAGACGATAGAGCAACTGTTGCTAGAATTACAGAGATATTCTCTACTATTCCTGCTTTCTATGTAGCTGACGGTCATCATAGAACTGCTGCTGCTGCACTTGTAGGAGAAGAAAAGAGAAAACAAAATCCAAATCACACAGGCAACGAAGAGTATAATTTCTTTATGGCAGTTGTGTTCCCAGAGAGTAATCTAAAGATTATAGATTATAACCGTGTGGTTAAAGATCTTAATGGAATGAGCGAAGAGGAATTCATAGCTAAACTAGGAGCTGATTTTAAAGTTGAGAAAATGGGTAAAGACATTTACACTCCTAATGCACTTCATAACTTCTCTATGTACATAGGTGGCAACTGGTACTCATTACAAGCTAAAGAAGGAACTTATAACGATTCAGATCCAATTGGAGTACTAGACGTTACTGTTTTATCTAATTTAGTATTTGATAAATTACTAGATATTAAAGATCTAAGAACATCTAAAAGAATAGACTTTGTAGGTGGTATCCGCGGATTAGGAGAATTAAAACGTAGAGTTGATTCTGGAGAAATGGTTGCAGCATTTGCTCTATATGCTGTTTCTATGAAACAACTTATTGATATAGCTGATTCTGGCAATATTATGCCTCCTAAAACAACTTGGTTTGAGCCTAAGCTAAGGAGTGGAATTACTATACATAAACTAGATAAATAAAGCTCTGGCTATAATAAAAAGGAGTAACATAAAAAATGTTGCTCCTTTTTTTATTATTACTAACTTTGGAGAAAATTAAAAATTATAATATGAGAAAACTTTTTTGCATTATTACTATTACCATGGTTTCATTTAATTTAATGAGCCAAAATTATAAAATTATTGAGAGGAGTAGCAAAAAAACGCCTGCCTGGTACAACGGCACAGAACAAAATTATATAATAGCTTCTGCAATCAAAAATGATGTAGAGGCCGCTAAAAGAGAGTGCCTAGAAATTGTTAAAAGAAATATCATAGAATCCGTAGCACTTAACATAAGTAGCCAAACCCAAAGCAGCACAAATCAAACAACAGAGAACAGAGGAGATGGAAAAGGAGAAATGTTACTTAGTTTTAAAGAAACATTTAATTCTGTTCTTAACTCTAAAGGGGCAAAGTTGCCATACATAAGTGAAATATCTGCCAATAAAATTTCTGATTTCTACTGGGAAAAAAGAATGGATAAAAAAGACAAAAGTATAAGTTACGCTTACTGTATAAAATACCCCTTTTCTAATGCCGACCTAATGACCCTAGTTAGTGAATTTGAAGAAATAGATAACGAATATAGCAAAAAGCTATCTGATATAGAGAATGAATATTCAAATATTCAATCTATAGAACAAATAGATAAAGCTATAAGAGATTTAGATATGCTCCAAGACTATTTCTTTGACTCTGCACGTAAAAACAACGCACATAATATTCAAGCAAATTATGGCGCCTTATATAATAATATTAGCCTAAAAGAATTATCAAATACACTAGGAAATTACAGTTACTCTTTGATACTTAGAGATAAAGATATTGTTTGTAACTCCAAACCTATAATAAAATCTGAAACAGCAAGCGATATAGATTATAAATGCAGTAACAACAAACACTACATAAGCTACAACTACGAATTTTGCAATCCAAATGAGGATAATAATATTATTGTTAAGCAAAAAGTAGGCAATAGATATATAGATAAAACCATATACTTTAAGCCATCAGAAAAAAGTTTTAATTTCTCAATTAAGGAAAGTGCTAACATAAACGCAGAAATAATAAAAGACTCTACAATAAGCATAAAAAATTTAGAGATTACAATCCCAATAGAAAATAAAAATACAGAAGAAGTAGTAATAAACTCTATACTATTGCTTCTACCCGGTATAAACGAAAATATAGAGCTTGATGGCCTAAATTTAACAGTAAACAAAGCCCTATATACTATTAAAGTTAAAAAAGATTTAAGTTATAAAATTAACCAAGAATTAAACAAGAAAAAGAGCTTTGCCAAAGCATACATTACAGCCACTAAAAAAGGAAGTAACGAGCCAATAGTTAAAATGTATATGTTTACTTTTATACCTAATTGGTAATAGCTCAAATAACACTAAGCCTTTATAACCCAAGAACCTTATCTCATTAAAAAGAGAATAAAAGTTCTAGGGTTATTTTGTTTGTATTCATTATTGGCTCTGTAAACACGCTCATAGCATAATTATTAAAATAGTGCTCATAATCTAGTCTCAATACCGTGTAAAAAGGATTCGTTTTTAGTACCATATTAATTCCACTTGTTATTCTGCTTACTCCAAATCCCGAATCTGCAACATTATTCCCCATAGACTCCCACCTAACAGAAGGTTTTAGTGCCTCTATAAAAGAGCTATTTATCGGGAAGCTATATAAACCCTGTATATAATAAGCTAACTGATGAACTTCATTAAAGCTATTGTACTTGCCCATTACCTCTGCTTCTATCTTAAAATATCTGTTCTCGTACCTAGAATCCACACCCCAAATTGTATAATCCTCCTCATCCTTCTCCTTCATCTTCATTGCCTTTGCAGTAGCTCTAAAACCCTTTTTCTGCTGTCCAAAAGAAAGCCTACCCCCATAAGCAAGACTTTTTGACCATTTAGGATTATTAATTCCATTACCATTAAAGGCTCCCATTTCAATACTTATTGGAAAACCTTTCTGCTTAATTACATACGAAATGCAAGCTCCAATATCTCTAGTTGAGGTAAAGTACTTCCCGACAAAAGGTCTATTAGCAAAATCAAGCGAGCCAGGGGAAATAGTATAAGAGTTAAAAAGCGGAACAGAAAGCTGACCAAAAGCAATAGACATTCCATTTATAGGAAGAATCTTTGCATACAAATCCAAAATATTAAATTTACCATCTGAGCTTAATTCTAATTGAAATTTATACTGAATAAACTTATTTATACTTCCTAACATTCCAATTCTAGAGTTTCTTACGGTAAAGCGTTGTAAACTAGATTCTGTACATATCTCGTATTTTCCCTTAAAAATTACCTCTGGTTTAAACACTACTAGCTCAGAAGTCTTATCTCCATCATCTTTATATTTAACTAAACCTTTTTCTGTAAACTTATAATAAGATTTCTTTATAAGCTTAAGAGTATCGCCATCTGCAAAAGAAATTTGATTCTGCAAAATAATAAGTAGTAGTACTAAAAAAATACGTTCTAATGCTTTTGAAATATTCATTTTTTTTTGCAAAAATAGTATTAGAATTTATAGTAACAAAGAATAGCAAGAAAAAAGAGTGAGAATTCTTTTGTTATACTAGTAAGTAGAATTAATTTTGCCAGAAGGATCAAACTAGTACTTCTATAATGCAGGCAATTATGGCATTGATAAACTTTTTGGCTTACAAAGGTAGTGAAACATAATATGCTAAGCATTAATGTCTTGGTCTATCATCTGGTAGCAAGTGGTGAGGCATCATTGTGCAAGCATTAACGCAATAATTTACTATTTGCACTATGGTGAACCACCTTTGTGCAAGCATTAACGCAATAATTTACATGCTGTCAACAAGTGCAAGGCATGCAAGTCCTACAAAACCTAAAAATTTTGTAGGACTTGC
>CAXYUL010000165.1:0-4697 GCA_964292095.1 uncultured Bacteroidales bacterium
AAATGCCTGATTATAACAATAATCCAAGGAGGATATATTCTAGCCACTGTTAAATAATGGGAAGGCATATCTTCTGGGCAAAGTCAGAAAACCTGCCTAAATTAGTATTAATGTATTTGAACCTCGGGGACAAGGGAAAAATCGTATTATAGTTTTTTCTTATGAAAAAAAAATGTTTGTTAACGGCATCATTTATATGCTGTATAACTTATGGTGCACTTGTGTCAAATGCTAAAACGCTTGTGTATCCAAAAGTCAACTCTTTAGACCTAGAGCTAAGTGATAATTCCTTACTCAACAAAAAAAATGAATTTAAAGGAAAAGTAGTAGATGCAAAAACAGGAGAGCCAATTATTGGAGCAAATGTTAGATTTCTGCAAACAACATTAGGCGGTGCTACTAACTCTAATGGCTATTTTTCTATTTCTATGCTTCCCGACAAAAATACTAAAATTAGGGTAAGCGCTATTGGTTATGAGTCATTTACCTTTGTACTAAGCCAAGCTTTAAATAAGGGAAATGGAGAAGAATTGATAATTGAATTGCAAGAACATCCACTAAATTTGAACCAGGTTGTTATAACAGGTACAGGAACTCATCATAAGATGAAGGAAACTCCGGTTCCAATTGAGGTAATTAGTAATAAAGAAATTAGTAATGCAGGTGTTAGTAATTTTCAACAAGCGCTTTCTATATTAAATCCATCTTTTTCTTTTACAACAAATGCAATGGGAACAACAAATACCATTAATGGGCTTTCTAATTCCCATATTTTAGTACTTGTAGATGGACAGAAATTAGCTGGTAATATGTCTGGATCTACAGATATATCTAGAGTTAACATGAGTAATGTTAAGAGAATAGAAGTTTTAAAGGGAGCGGCATCTTCTTTATATGGATCAGATGCAATAGGTGGTGTTATAAATATAATTACAAACGAGTCTAAAACCCCGGTATCTGCTAGTTCTTATACTAAATATGGTAGCAATAAGCAATTTGAACAATCTATAAATGCAGATTTTTACACTCAAAAATTTGCATCCTATACTGCCTATACAAGACGACAATCAGATGGCTGGCAATTAAATCCAGAGGCTGTAAGTATTAAAAATGGAATAGCTGGGGAGCCAAGTAGAACAGTTAGAATGGCTTCAGATAAATTTTCATCTAACATAGCAAGCCAAAAATTTATTTTTAATCCTACAAAGTCTCTATCTATTTATGCTAATGGTAGTTTTTATAACAAAGATATTGATAGACCATCTACAATAGAGGATAAATCTGGGTATGAATATACGCTAATTAGTAGGGCATACAATTTTGGGCTAGGAGCTAAATATCTTTTAGGTAAATCTAATTACATATCATTAGATTTGTACAACGATAATTATGATAATAGTAATAAATACATAGTGGATGTAAAGGATAAAAAGGGAAATCTTATTAATTCTATAGGCGATATCTCTCTAAATCAGAAGCAGCACTATTACTCTGCTAATGCTAAAACTGTTATAAACCTTGGGCAATACAATATTTTGTCTGGAGGATTAGAGTATGTGAATGAAAGATTAAACAACCCAGGTTCGTTGCCAGAGCCTAAGAATAATTATACCTATTCTGTTTATGCACAGGATGAGATTAAATTTCTAAATAATTTTAAAGCTATTGTTGGAGGAAGGTATGTTTATCATCAGAAATTTGGAAGTAAATTTACGCCAAAAGTTTCTCTTATGTATTCCATAGACAATTTTAATGTTAGGGCTTCTTTTGCGCAAGGATTTAGAGCACCTTCTCTAAAAGAACTTTATTATGTTAAAGAAAACAGGTCTTCTATTTCTTTAGGAAATCCTAATCTTAAAGCAGAGAATAGTAATTATTATTCTCTAAACTTTGAGTATAACTGTAAATTTTTTGCAGCATCTGCAAGCGCATATATTAATGATGTTAAAAACCTTATTAGTTTAGAAGATGTAGCAGACCCATCGCTTATACCAAACTATGATAGTAAAAATAAGTATTTAATGTATCAGAATATTGCCTCTGCAAATGTTAAAGGATTTGATATTTCTTTACGCTCTTATTTAGGCTATGGCTTTGCTCTTAGTGGTGGCTACAGTTATGTTTATGCTATTGATAAAGACAAGGATGCTCCACTTGCTAGATCTATCAGACATTCTGCAATTATTAATGCAAACTGGAACCATTCTTGGGGGCCATATGACCTTAATGTTAATCTAGCATCTACAATTAAGAGTAAACGCTATGAGAATGCCCAAGAAGATGCACCAGGATATTCTCTTTGGAACTTAACAATTAAAAATACATTTAATAAGTTAGGCAGGTTTGTTCTTGAACCATCTATAGGGATAGATAATATTTTTAATTACAAAGATGATAGTTATTATGGTTATTATTATTCTACGCTTTCTCCAGGACGTAGCTACTACCTAAGTTTACTAATAAAATTTAGATAAACTTAGCTAGTAGTAAAGCTTAAAAATTTTAATAAAATAAAAGTATTTTTAGATAATTTAAAAATACTTTTTATTTTTGCAGTTGTTAACAAGTTTGTTAAACAAGTTAGTTAGTAATTTAAGAATTAATATTTACCAATATGAAAAGAGAGAATAATACAGAGCAAATGATATTAGATGCTGCAGAAGCAGAATTTCTGTTAAAAGGATATAATTCCAGTAAAACAACAGACATAGCTAGGGCTGCAGGTGTTACTCATGCCATGTTGCATTATTATTTTAGGACAAAAGAAAACCTTTTTAATAAAGTATTTGACCAAAAGGTAAAACTTGTAGTAGATCTTATTTATTCGTCTTCTATTAAAGAAGAAATACCTTTTTTAGATAAACTAAAACTAGGTATAGAGGCCCACTTTAATTTTTTAAAGGCTAATCCATCTCTACCTCTTTTTGTTATTAATGAAATATTTTCAAAGCCATCAAAGTTAGAGAGATTAGCAAATACTATAAATTCACTTGCTCCAGGTTTTATAAATTCTTTTCAGAAAAACCTAGACCAACTATATATTAGTGGAGAGGCTAAAAAACTTAATGCCTTTGATTTAATAGTAGATATTATTTCTTTAAATGTCTTTACTTTTATTATGTTTCCGCTATTGAGCAAAATATACATTACTAATAATGATAGTTTAGGTGATAATTTAGAACTTAGAAAGCAAGAAATTATTACAACTATTATGAGTAGAATCTTAAATTAACCGATAAATATGAAAAAATTAATTCTCTTATTATTTATGCTTTATTTCATTTATGATATATCATATTGTCAAAATATATCTATCCAAGATAAAGAAGAATATCTTAAGATAGATGATTGTTATTTTCTAGCTGAGAAAAATTACCCATTAATTAAAAATTTGCAGTTAATGAATAAATCAGTTGAGTATAATATTTCAAATGCGGCTAAAAACTACTTGCCGCAGATTTCTCTCTCAGCTCAAGCTTCTTATCAATCTGATGTTACTGAATTTCCAAATGAGATGAACTCCTTATATGAAAAATTAGGCATCAATATGCATGCGTTAAATAAAGACCAATATAGGGTTTTATTAGAATTATATCAGAATATTTGGGATGGAGGAATAATAAAATCTACTAAATATCAGAGCTTTACAGAAGGGGAAGTGGAAAAAGCTTCACTTAATATAGAGCTATATTCTATTAGAAAAAAAATTAACGACTTATATTTTGGAATTCTTCTTTTAGATTCTAGACTCAAGCAAAATTTGGTTCAGCAAAATGTACTTTATGTAAACTTAAATAAAGTTAATTCTCTAATTAATAATGGTGTAGCTATGCTTCCCGACGCAAATATATTAAATGCAGAACTACTAACCTTAAAACAACAGTACATAGTACTAGAATCTACACATAAAGCCTATAAAGCCATGTTGAAAATATTTATAGGGAGGGATGTAGATAAGCTTTGTTTACCTTCATATGAAAATATCAATGTATCACAAATAAATAGACCAGAATTAGATTATATGCCAAAACTCGAGCAAAATTATGTGGCAAGCGAAAGATTAGTAAAATCGCAATTGTATCCTAAAATAGGTGTTCAAATACAAGGGATATATGGTTATCCTGGCCTAAATCTATTTAAAGATATGACTGATAATAGCCTTAAACTTAATTATATAGCAAGTATAAACCTTAAATGGAATATTGGAGCTTTTTATACAAAGAAGAATAAATTAAATAACATTAAGCTTGCAAAGGCTATGGTAGAAAATAAGAGAGAAACATTTTTATTTAATACAAAGTTATCTACTCTTGCAATTGATAGCGAACTAGATAGACTAAAAAAATGTATGGAATATGATGATAATATAATAAAATTAAGAGAGTCGGTTAGGCAATCATACGAATCTAAATTACAAAATGGAATAATAAATATAGCAGATCTTGTAAGAGAGCTCAGTTTAGAAACAAATGCAAGGATAACAAAATCTATTCACCATATAGAAATAATAAAAAATATATATGATTTAAAATTCACAACTAATAATTATTAAAACAAAATCCTATGAAGTATATATATTTAGTTATTATCAGTACAATAATTATTGGCTGCTCTAATAAAAAAGAATTTGATGCGACAGGCACTTTTGAGGCAACAGAAATACTAATCTCTTCTGAGGCTAATGGAAAGATTTTAGA
>CAXYUL010000166.1:0-4694 GCA_964292095.1 uncultured Bacteroidales bacterium
ATTAGAAGCTAATTTTCCACTAAGCAACAATGCATTCAAATTATATTTTATAGAATTAAATAAAGACGAATAAAACTTCTCTAATTCTCTAACATCAACCCCATTACAAGTACGCAGCCCAAGCATTATCTTCTCATTAAATATATCCTTTTGGCTTAAAACTTCAAAACCAGTAACAATATTATCTACACATCTGTCTTTAGAAAAATATTCACTTTGTTGCTCTAGATAGTAGTCGCAATATTTTTTTAATACCGGCTTATTCCAAGACCTTGTCCCCCCATAAAAAGAATGTGCCCCCGGCCCAAAACCTAAATAAGAAACTCCGCTCCAATATGAACTATTATGCTTAGAAACCAATGCTTTGCTTTTAGCAAAATTAGAAACCTCATATTGCAAATACCCAGCTTTAGACAAAGCATCCATTAGCTTGGCATACTCATTAGCGCATATCTCATCAGAAGAAGGCTCATACTCTCCTCTCTTATACATTATACCCAACTTACTACCTGGCTCAATACTCATTTGATATGCAGAGATGTGCTCTGGAGACAACATAACAACTGTCTTTAGATTCTCCTCCCACTCATTGCTACTCAAAAGGCCAAAGCCAAAAATAAGATCTATACTAATATTAGAAAAACCTGCTCCTCTTAAAATATCGTATGCAGCAAAAGCCTCAGCTGAACTATGCCTCCTATTCATCCAAACAAGATGCTTGTCAAAAAAAGACTGCACACCCATACTAATCCTATTAACTCCCATAGTCTTAAAATCCCTTGCCAAAACAGGACTAACATCATTTGGATTTAATTCTACAGTAAACTCCTCTAAAGCACTTAGATTAAAATGCTTATTTAAAGCCTCTACAATCTGCCCTATTCCTTCGGCCCCAAAATAAGAAGGAGTACCGCCACCTATATATAGGGTGCGACACTCCTTATTTATTAAATTACAAGCACTCTTTAAAGAAATCTCTTTTATAATAGCCTGCAAAAATCTATCTTTATCTTTTAAACCTTTTGTAGAGAAGAAACTACAATAATTACAGAATCTTTCACAAAAAGGGATATGAATATAAATTCCACTCAAAGCACCTATTGATTTTAGCTATTTATTTTAAGAGCATATCACTAGAACCCAACTTGCCTTGTTCTGTGTATGCATCAACTTGGTAAACACCTTTCTTAAGCTTTTCTAGTGGAGTAAAATATATACAAATCTCAACTTCTTGACCTTGATAATCTACCTCTCTAGATGCTGAATATATCATTTGCTCTCCATTTAAAGAAAACATCCTTTGCTGTTCCGATGTTAAAAGTATTCCGTCTGGTCCTTTTATTCTAACATAAACAGACATTGGGCCAGCCTTAGCTAAAGTATTCTCTACAAGATTCAAACAAGCCTTTAGCTTACTAACCCTACTACTTCTATCAGATTCTTTTCCATTAGAAGCAACTCCGACCATCATCAAGCCCCTTCCTTTAACAACAGAACCTTTTTCTACCTGCTTACCCAACTCATCAGTTGTAGATTTTAAATTATCATATTTATTTCTGCTCTCGCTAGCTTCTTGCTTTGCCTGAGCTGTTTCTTTCCTTAAATTTATATTAAGAGTATTTAAAGAGTCTATTTGCTTTATATATCCCCTCATAATAGACCTTAAAGTACCTAGCTCCTTCTCATATTTTCTTAACATATACTTATTATTGGCCTCTGTCTTTTGAACTCTCTCTATTAGCTCAGCTACTTTTTATCTTTCTTTAGCTAATTCATTATTAAGTGTATCGTTAGTTGTTGATATATTAGAGTAATCCTCTTGCAACTGAACCATCTCTGCAGTTAAATTCTCCTTTTCAACAGTAAGATCTCCAATTAGGCTATTCCTATCTATCCAAACATAAGTTAATACCCCTACAAGCACCAATGCAACAGCAGAAAGTATCCCAATAATCACTTTAAATTTCTTTTCCATAAAACGTATTATTTAGAAAGCGTTAAAAATTTAGGTTACAAATATACACTAGAATTTTTAATTTTCGCTATTGTATATAGAATTAATATTATAAGATAAAAAAAAATATTACTTTTGCACATAATATCTCTTTTAAAATAACAAATAAGCCAACTAATATGAAATATTTAATTAGGTCTGTAAAGTACTTTATTTTTATTGCAGTTTTCTTCTGCATTGCAGTTTCTTTTATATTTACTATATCTGAACATCAGCCAGGAATTACAATCTTTGATTTATTTAAAAATCAAGAAATTAAAATCCTCTTATTTTTTGTTGCATTTTCTGCCGTATATCCACTTTTAGGGTATTATACAAAGAAAATATACGTAGACAATAATTTTAAAGATAAAAAAGATGATATTTGCAATTTAATGACAAATGCAAATTACATCCTAGTATCTGACCAAAACAATGTAATAACCTTTAGGCTAAAGAGTCCATTCTTACGCTTTATGAGAATGTACGAAGATTATATAGTAATAGATTATAGCGATAATCCTGTTATTATGAGTGGCCTAAGAAAAGACGTAGTTAGATTTGGAAGGGGTATAGAATATATATTTCAGAAAGAGCACGACAATAGCAACAAATGTTAAAAGTTTAACATGAAAGTAGTAGAAAAATACACAAATGCCTTTAGCGCAAACTTAGCAAAAGGGATGTTAGAAAGTAACGGGATAGAATCACAAGTATTAAACCAAAATCTTGGAGTTATTACTGGTGTTGCTAATTTAGATTTACTTTGCATAGAATTAGTTGTAAACGATTACGACTACGATGAGGCATTAAAACTTTTAGCCGCTTCTTCTAGTGCAGAATAAAATTCTTGCCCAAAATGAGCTATGATCACATCCTTTAAAAACACATAGGCTGGGATTTTCTCTCTGCGTCCTCTTGTAAAAGCACAGCTACAAATATTCCATCTATGCAAATTTAAAGCTGTAAAACCATTTGACAGGCTAGACAATCTTATTGGATAAAGCGCACAAGAAATGGGCTTTTTAAACTTACTCTCACCAGCTGTAAATGCCTTTTCTATGGCACAAAAACAATCTCCATTCTCATTAAAACAAGTATAAGCACACTCCATATTATTTACCAAAGGTGTAACTCTATCGCCATCTGAATCTATTACAGAAAAACCTTTTTTTTCTACTTCTTCCTTCCCTACAAGGGTCATATAAGGTGCATAACTCAAATATTCTGCCCTAAGAACCTTGTCCTCACTATCTTCTACTGGGGCCCCACTATCGCCAATTATACAACAAGCACCCTTACAAACGGCATAATCACAAGCAAAATATTCTGTTAATATATCAGATGAAACCAAATATTTTCCTATCTCAAAAATAAAATTCCTTTTCATTAAAAAGTAAAAAGTTTAATAATTAAAAAAATCCTTAATAAATTTATTCTCCCTAAATAAATTTTTAGTCTTAACATCCTCTGTTGTACCTTCCATAAAGACACCTATACTATTGCCACTTATAACAAGCTCCTTAACAAAAGTCCTAAATTTTTCTGTGCTAATACTCTCTAATGTCTGTAAAAAATCTGAATAGAAATCTTTCTCATACACAGCCCTAAACTCCAAAATGTTAAGCCAAAAATTATTTCCGTTTCTAGAAGCAATAAACTCCGCTCGTACCTGATTCTTTATTTTATCAAACTGGATAAAATCAACATCCTCAAGAGCAAGATTATGTAGTATATCATCATATATCTTATCTAACCTATACGCCCCCGCACTATCGCTTACAAAATTTGCATTTAAAACAAAAATATTCTCTGGAAAAGAAAGCAGCTTAGTGCTAACAGTTATACTAGGGCTTATATCCTTAATCGGAGAGTTTAAGATTTTAAGCCTTAAATACTCTTGCGTTATTTTTGCTAAAATAACATTCTCTAGTTCTAATTTACACGCCATAGAATTTGTTTTATTAACAAACGATCTAGGCACAATCATCTGATATAAGAAGCTTTTATTAAGTTCGCCCTTTGACAAATAATTAGGTACTACATACCATGTCTCCTTTGCATTTGGATTAGTCTTTAAGGCTCCTAAATATTTAATACACAAATCTTTTATAAGCTGATGATCTACATTGCCGGCAAATATGAAATCAAAATCTGCGGCATTAGAATATCTCTGCTTTATCTGATTAAAAAACTTAGAGTAATTTAAGTTTTGAATATCCTCATTACTAATACTGCCTACATACTTTTTATTACTATTATTATAATATATAACAGAATCTGTAAAAACTTTTACCGGAGATAACTGATTATATATATTCTCAAATAATTTTTCTTTTTTAAAAATATCAAAAGCGGCCTCATCTACTCTCATACTACTAAAATTAAGATAAATAGCATTAAAAAGAGTTTCTAAATTATTTTTACTTCCATAGCCATATAACTCTTCTGTATTTGGAAGAATCCTAGCTGTTATGTCCATATTATTATATGAGTAAATCTTATTTAAATTTGGTTGAGATATGTTTTCTATTCCTCCTAAGTTAGCCAAATTATTAATATATTTTTCATTACTTAAATTTACACCCTCCATTAAAGAAAAACCTCCTTTGCTTACAGCCTTAAAAGAGACAGTATCTTTAGAAGTAGATGTTTCTTTAAATAATAATCTAACTCCATTGCTAAGAGCAAAAAAAAAGGT
>CAXYUL010000167.1:0-4540 GCA_964292095.1 uncultured Bacteroidales bacterium
GGCTTCCTTTGCTTGCTCTTCTGTTAGTGCCTCAAAATCTGCTCCAGTAATATAGTTTGCATCATTATCACTTTCTAACCATAAGCCAGCTTGTTTTGCTATTTCAATAGCTGTTAATGAGGTGTCACCAGTAACTATTTTTACATTTATACCCGCATTTAAGCATTCAGACATAGAAGCAGGAACATCATCCCTAATTGGATCTGCAATTGCCACAAAAGCAGTATAGTTAAAATCATTAATATTACAAAGCTCTTCTATTGGCAAGTCAGCTTTTAGTAATTCCAAGTCTCTTTTTGCAAAAGCAATACATCTGTGTCCCTTAGATTGATATGATCTTATGTCTAAAAGAATCTTCTCGTGCTGGTCTTTAGATAACTTACATTTAGATAGTATTACTTCTGGAGCACCTTTTATGTATAGGTTTAAACTAAGTTTATCACCAATATCCATTAAAGTACCCATAAATTTTCTTTCGGTAGAAAATTGTAGTCTTTGAACTATTTTATGAGACGACCTAATTTTAATATAATCAAATTGCTTATCTTTTAGGAGCAATAATAAGGCACCTTCGGTAGGATTTCCAACAGGCTCAAACTCTCCATTAATCTCCTCTAAAAATGCTGTAGAATTTAATGCAACTGCATTGCTAAAATCGTTATCAACATTAACAGAACAATACTGAACTCTCATTCTATTTTGAGTTAGTGTTCCAGTTTTATCTGTACATATTACAGTTGTTGCTCCCATAGTTTCACAAGCATGCATTTTTCTAACTAATGTATTATTAGCTGTCATTTTTCTCATACTATATGCTAAGCTTAGAGTTACACTCATAGCTAAACCTTCTGGTACAGCAACTACAATTAATGTTACTGCTATCATAAAGAAGTTTATAATAATAGTAAAATTATCTAATGTAGGCGATAATGTAAGTACTCCAAGAGATAAATCTCTTATAACTAAAGCTAAGAATGTTGAACCTGCTATTATAAATCCAAATTTTCCTATTAGACTACTTAATTTATGTAATTGTTTATTTAGCGGAGTTTCAACTCCTGTAAGTTCACTTGCTTGCCTTGCAGTTTTGCCTATTTCTGTATTATCACCTACATTACAAACTTCCATTACTCCATCTCCCTCTGTAATGGTAGTTCCTCTGTAAAGGTTATTTGGTGAGTACGCACCATTATAAGAGTCTACTTTTATATGAGTCTTTTTAGATGCAACAGATTCTCCATTTAAAGAAGATTCATTTGCACTTAAATCCATAGAACTAATAATACACCCATCTGCTGGAACCTCATCTCCCCTTTCTATAATCACTAAGTCGCCTACAACTATCTCATCTTTAGGTATCTGTCTAATTTGCGAATCTCTATATACTTTAACTAGTGTTTTATCGTTAATTTGATTTAAAATATCAAACTCTTTTCCGGCCTTATACTCATTAATAAAAGAAAGAAAGGTAGCTAAGAAAACTGCTAATATTATACCAAAACTTTCTACCATAGAGCCATGAAAATATCCGGTCAATAATGAAAACATGGTTGCTATTAACAATAACTTAATAATAGGATCATTAAATTTACCCAACAATAATTTAACCCAACTTTCTCTCTTTGGGGGAGTTAATATATTAGACCCTAATTTTAAACGGTTTTCTTCTACTTGAGAAGAGTTAAGACCTTTAAATGTTAGCATAGTAAGATAATCGTTATTTAGATAGTTGTATAATTCTAGTCTTAATATTCGCTATTTTTATTTGGGCATCGCTTTGTTTCTTTTTCTCTATGGCTATTACATTTTCTGGCGCATTATTTATAAACTTCTCATTAGATAATTTAGAATTGACCCCTTTTAAAAACTTTTCCAAATACTCTATTTCTGCTTTCATCTTTACAAGTTCTTCCTCCACATTAATAAGATTCTCTAATGGAACAAAGAATTCATTGGTAGCAATCATAAAATTAACACCTTGCATAGAAAAGTCAAAATTATTAAGCACAGTAATTTTAGTAATATTTGATAATTTAGATATAACAGAATCGTTTTGTTGATTATATGGAGCCTTTGCATATAAATTTAGTGCTTCTTTAGGTGAAATACCTTTTGATTGCCTAATATTTCTAATATTCATTACAATTTCTACTGCCATATCAAACGAATTAAGTAATTCTTTTGAATAAGCCTCTGCTTTAGGCATTTGCTCTAGCATAATTGTTTGCCCCTGCGCCCTTTCTTCTATATTTTGCCAAAGTTCTTCTGTTATAAATGGCATATATGGATGCAATAACTTTAATAAAGAATCAAAGAATGAGATAGTTGCGTTATAGGTATATAAATCAATTTTAGTATTATATGCCGGCTTAATTATTTCTAAGTACCAAGCACAGAAATCATCCCAAAATAGTTTATATGCAGTCATTAAGCCTTCTGATAGCCTAAATTTATTAAATAGGTCTTCTATATTCTCTAAACTATAGTTTAATTTATTTCTAAACCATTCAATAGCTATTTTTGAGTGTTCGTTACAAGCTAAATTCTCATCTACTTCCCATCCTAAAACTAATCTGTAAGCATTCCAAATTTTGTTTGCAAAATTTCTCCCTTGTTCAACCTGACTTTCATCAAATAATATATCGTTGCCAGCAGCGCTACAAAGTAACATCCCAACTCTAACCCCGTCTGCACCAAAATCCTCTATTAGTTTAATAGGATCTGGAGAATTACCTAAAGATTTAGACATTTTTCTTCCTTGTTTATCTCTTACAATACCTGTTAGATAAACGTTTCTAAAAGGTATTTTTCCAGTAAACTCGTGCCCAGCCATTATCATTCTAGCAACCCAAAAGAAAAGAATTTCTGGAGCCGTAATGAGATCATTTGTTGGATAGTAATAGTCTAATTCTTTATTTGCCTTTTTATCTGGGAATCCTGGTTTCTCTGCATCAAAAACAGATATAGGCCATAACCAAGAAGAAAACCATGTATCTAAAACATCATTATCTTGTTTTAAATCCTCTATTTTTATAGATGGATCTATTTTTTTAGCCGATTCAAAAGCATCCTCTATGTTAGATTCCACTACAAAATCTCCATTTGGAAGATAGTATGCAGGAATTCTCTGTCCCCACCATAGTTGTCGAGAAATACACCAATCTCTTACATTTTCCATCCAATGGCGATAGGTGTTTTTAAATTTGTCGGGAATAAGAGTAATTTCATCGTTCTCTACATAGCTAAGTGCCTTACCTGCTAGGCCTTCCATTTTTAAAAACCATTGTAGAGATAGTTTTGGCTCTATAACTGCATTAGTTCTTTCCGAATATCCTACTTGTGATTTATATGCTTCTTCTTTTTCTAAATATCCTTCTTCACTTAGCATTTTAACTATTTTCTTTCTTGCAACAAATCTATCTTCGCCTATAAGAATTTGAGCCTTATCGTTTAAACGAGCGTGTTCATCTATTATATCTATTACTGGTAATTTATGGCGTAAACCAATCTCATAATCGTTTATATCATGGGCTGGAGTAACTTTTAAACAACCAGTTCCAAAATCCATTGTAACATAGCTGTCTTCTATAATTGGAATCTCTTTATTAATTAAGGGTATCTGAATCTTCTTACCTTTAAGCCAATGATATCTCTCATCTTCTGGGTTAATACATACTGCCGCATCTGCCATTATTGTTTCTGGACGAGTTGTTGCAATAACTATATATTTATCTGTTTTTTGTCCTCTATCAGATATATAATATCGTAAGTAGTATAACTTTGAGTCGGTCTCTTTATGAATAACTTCTTCATCACTTACAGCTGTTAAACCTTGAGGATCCCAATTAACCATTCTTACACCTCTATATATATATCCTTTTTTGTAAAAATAAACAAAAGTATTAATTACAGCCTTACTTAATGGCTCGTCCATAGTAAACTTTGTTCTATCCCAATCGCAAGAAGCTCCTAGTTTTTTTAGTTGTTCTAGAATTATACCCCCATGCTTTTCTTTCCACTGCCAAGCATGTTCTAAAAACTCATCTCTTGTTAGTGATGTTTTATCTATACCTTCTGCTTTTAGTTTAGCAACAACCTTTGCTTCTGTAGCTATAGAAGCATGATCTGTTCCAGGAACCCAACAAGCATTTTTACCATTCATTCTTGCTCTTCTTACCAATACATCCTGAATAGTGTTGTTCAACATGTGCCCCATATGAAGAACTCCTGTTACATTTGGTGGAGGAATTACTATAGTATATGCCTCTTTTTCATTTGGTTCTGAATGAAAAAATTTATTCTCTAACCAATATGAATACCATTTATCTTCTGTTTTTGCTGGGTTGTACTTTGCAGGAATTTCCATAAAATAATTACACTTTTAAACTTACGTTTAAATATAAACCACAAAGTTAATTATTTTAGCTGCTATACAAAATACTTGTTTGATTTGAATTAAAAAAACACAACTTTTTATTCTTATTTATTTGATTTAGCAATTTTTAATGTACATTTGCGGTTTAAAAATATTAAACATAGG